>CBFGNP010000017.1:0-16444 GCA_965650095.1 uncultured Pedobacter sp.
AAAAAAATGCTTGATGTTCAATCCAGCAGATTGGTTAGTGAGGCCAATATGTATAGGACAATTGAGGATGCCCGCGCAGGTTTGATGGGCGTATACGGGCTGGGCCGGGCAGCAACGTGTGACAATGACAGACACTGGATTTACGGCGATCTTCGGACAGTAAATGGAATCGGAGGTGATTTCAGAAGCGTTAACCGTCTGGATCTAAAGTCTATAGCAGACAATGATCTTCAGGCAACTTTTCCAGTCGTAGCGGCCTTATCAAACTGGAGGAAGTTTTACGCTGTAATCAATGCTGCCAATATCTTTCTTGAAAGGGCACCTGGGATCGTAGCGTCGGATAAACGCTATTTACCGCAGGACCTTAAATTAGACGTGGCACATGCAAGATTTCTTAGGGCTTTCAAGTATTTCTACATGGTTAGAATTTGGGGTGATGTACCTTTCATCATCAGTTCACACGATGGACAATTTGAAAACAAGCCAAGGGAAAACCAACAGAAAATACTTGCTTTTGTTGAATCAGAACTCCTGCTTTCGGCAACAGATTTACCCGTAGTTTACAATAAGAACCAACCTGAGCAAACCCGAACTCCATACTATTCCATTGAGGAAGAGATGGCTAAAAAGCATTCCGCCTATGCTGTTCTAGCACATGTATATGCATGGGAGGGGAAATATGCGGAATCAGCCAAATGGGCCAAGTGGGTGCTGGACAACATGAACCTTGACGCCATGGGAAATGAAAAGATGTATTACATGAATGTAGATCAAACCCGGCAGATGTTTAGAGGTGAATATGGTAATAATCAATTTAACATTATTGCTGGTTTTAGTCATATGTTTCTAAATGCGGAAAGTGGCACTTCAGGTTTTATGGAAGAGTTGACGCTTGCAGCTCCTTACGTCATTAATAAAACCTTACCTGCAATTTATGTCCCGAAAGATTCTATTTTGTCCATATTCAACCTGGAAAATGACCAGCGGTTCAGTATTGACAGGATCACCTCTACACCAACTTCTGATCGCTATTTTGGAGCGTTTGACAGAACATTTCCTGTTTTCACAAAAGTATTCATCATTCGGGACAATAATCCGCCTTTAAATACCATAAATGGTCCGGGATCTGATGGTTCAATGACCCAATATGCAAGTTCTCTTGTTTTTACCAGGCCAGAAGAAATTGCACTCTTATTGGCTGAAGCCAAAACAGTGTTGGGCGATATTTCTGGCGCAACCGATTTGTTAAATGCAAGACGGATCAATCGTGGCCTTCTGGCTTACGATCAAATTAAAGATGGGAGTTTGATTGATGCGATATTCCTGGAGCGTAGAAAGGAACTTATGGGGGAGGGCTGGAGATGGTACGACCTGATCAGGTATAAAAAAATTAAAAACAATGATGCAGCATTCAATGCACTCATTCAAAACGGTGGTATTTACTGGCCGATAGCAAAAGCATTGCTTACCCAAAATTCATTATTAACTCAAACGATGTATTGGAATAGATAATTTATGATTATGAAACGTATACAAATGCATATAAGCTTGCTCCTGCTGGGATCAATGCTTGGAATGGGGTGTTCAAAGGATACAGGTGATTACAATTACGTCAACAGTACAGTGGCCTTTCCTGGAACTACATACGATTATTTAAAAAGTAAGACCGGAATCTATGATTCACTCTTGTTTGTAATCGATCGCTTAGAATTAACGGATACGCTGAAGAATAACGATGTAACGTTATTTGCAGTTACCAATCAGAGTTTTCAACAAGTGGTTGATAAGCTAAATACGTCTAGAAAGCTACGGGGAAAGGCACCGGTTTACCTTAAAGATATCGCGACGGAACTCCTTGATAGCATGATTTGCAGGTATATTATCAGAGGTCATTATATCGCAGATTCGTTAACGCAAACTGATGGAAAAATGCTAAAAGCTGTTCGGTATGCTTATCCCATGAATGGTAAACTGGCCACTGCCAATGCAAGCGGATATAAAGGTGGTGGACCAGCGGTAGTTAATTATTTCTTTACCAAAAGAAGTAGCTTCACTAAAGATTGGGTTTTAGCAACAGCAGATGCGATCAATATTCGTACCGCTAATGGTATCATTCACGTGCTGGAAACTACCCACCCTTTTGGATTCGGGGAATATACCAAACCCCGGCCAGAGCCTTATGAGAAAAGTACATTCAGACCGGCCGGTTATAGTGGGCCATTCATTTTTCCAACTGTCGTTGGACAGACGGTTTTAATCGAAGCTGAAGATTATGACCTGGGAGGGGAAGGTGTCGCCTACCACGATGATTTAGCTAAAAATGGGGGCAATTACAGACCTGCTGAATATGTAGATATCGATGCGGCATTTGGTAGTCTTGGCCAGGTGTATACTGATGTGGCAGGTACTTATACTGCGAGTCATTCAATAGGATGGACTGTAGCCGGCGAATGGACTGCTTATTCTGTGAATGTACCAGTTGAAGGCAATTATATAATTACTTCGAGAGTTGGCAACGGCAGTACTGTAAATCCTTTGAAGTTTCATATTGAATTTGATTACCAAAATGTAACAGGATCCTTGACTTTTCCTACAAATAAAGGTTGGTGGGTCTGGCAGTTGGTCGAAAGCCCTGTATTTCATTTAAAAGCAGGCAATCATTCTATGCGTTTTTTCCATGAAACCAAAGACGTACAGGTAAACAACTTTGTCATCAAACGGGTCAACTAACCATTACAGATATGAAATTTAAAACAATATATATTTATCTTGCTTTAGCGGCGCTGATAAGTACAGCAACGAGTTGTAAAAAGTGGTTGGACATTCCAAAGGACGTGGATTATTTTAGCGAAAGAGTAGATTATACGTCGAAAACTTTTTCACCAGTATTGGGGCGTACAACTTTAATTACCAATATTTTTAACTACGACAATTCCAGTTTGCCCTTAGCTTTCCAATTGTTGAATGTCAGGAAAGCAGACGGTACCCCTGCTGATAACCTCACGAAGATACAGCCGGTTTGGGTATGGTCTACTGCCTACGATGGCAAAGAAACCAGTCTACAGCAAATTCTGGATAAAAGAAAAAAAGAGGATCACCCTTTGTGGGAACTGAGGAAATCGGGGGAGCTGATTCTTTGGCAGAGTGCAACAAATACATTGGTGCCCGCTTATCAGGGCTCCACTAGCCCCGGAGGTTATCTTTTCGATGTCAAAGTTTCCAATTCGGGCGGAGAGAAAACCATTAAAGATCTGTTACTTAATCCGCTTAGGGAAATGCCCTATGAACCTACCAATATGGATGCAGTTACAGGTTTGCCAAAAGACTCTATACTGCCTTCGGAAATCAGCGGAATGATTGGTCAAAATACTCGGAAAGCGCTGTCAAACGATAATAAAGATGTTTACATCTATTTTAAAAGAACGGGTAATGGTAATTCTTTGACTTTCAGATTTCTGGACAAAAATAAAAATCCCATGAATCTAGATGCTTTTAAAGACACGAAATGGGCCGAATTGATCCACGGCTTTAACATGCAAAAAACGGGCGATTATGTTCGTTATGAGGTAGCTTATCCTATTCCCTTGGTCAAACTTTCAACAAAATATACCAATGCCGACGGTTCCAGAGCTGCGGTAGAGTTTAGCTACAGCCGACTCGGATTCAATGGGGTCAGGGAAACCGGAAAGCTAAAATTCAATTTCAGCATTTTCCGCGAAGGGGATTGGGAAATAGATTTTCATTTCCGCAATGACACGCCCAGGTTTCAAGACGAATATTAATGTGCAGGCTAAATATGATACAAATGACAAAAAAAATATTAGTACTCTTGGTTTTTATAACCAGCTTGTTGGTTCCTGGATACCTGGCAGCACAAGTGCAAAAAGTAATTGTTAAGGGAACGGTTATTGATCGGGAAACGAGACAAAGCATTCCCGGTGTAACAATTTTATTAGATGGTAAGCCGCCAAAACCAGTTTCCTTTACAGACAATGATGGCAAATACGCCATTGCGGTGGCTCCGGAATCAAGCCTTATCTTCCGATATATTGGTTATAACGAGAATAGGATTAAAGTTAAGCCTGGACAAACTTCATTGAATATTAGCTTAAGCACAAGTTCTTCTGAGATGGAAGAGGTGGTTGTTCGGGGCTATCAGAAACGGTTAAAAGAAACGAGTACGGGGTCTTCCTACGTCATTAGTGGAAAAGAAATCCAGGATGTTCCGGTTTCCAACGCCGAGCAATTGCTACAGGGTAAAGTTCCCGGCCTTAACATACAGGTTAACACAGGTGCGCCTGGTTATCGTGGATCTGTAGCGATACGAGGCGTATCTGGAATTGATGTCTCCGGTTCCGGGACCAGCTCGTTTTTAACGCCCACTTCTCCGCTTTATGTAATTGACGGCGTACCGGTTGAGGCGGATGCGAATTTTGAATATGGCTTCAATTCTGCAGGACCAGGGGTTAGTCCGCTTTCTTTGATACCTCCGGAAGATATCGCCAGTATTGAAGTGTTAAAAGATGCACAGGCCACTTCACTTTATGGTTCCAGGGGAGCTTTTGGTGTCATCCTGATCACCACAAGACGTGGAAATTCAAAGGTGCCCAGAATTCGTTATACCGCTAATTTTTTCGCTAATAAAAGTCCAAAACTCCGTGAAACCCTTGGCGGTAAATCTGAACGAGATGCTAAGATCAATGAAATTTTGACCATGGGAAATTATGCTGATATCCTAAAAATTTCTACTACACCCATCTTGGCGGACAGTTTAAATCCATATTATAACAATTCTACAGATTGGCAGGCTGTATTTTATCGGACAACCTATAATACCACGCAGAATTTAAATATCGATGGGGGTAATGATAAGTTCAATTACAAAACCAATTTTGGATACTATGGAGAAAAGGGAATTATAGAAAATACAGGTTACAAACGTTACAACCTGACAACGAACATGAACTATAAGCCAAGTGATAAATTTGGTGTATTTATAAATCTTGCCGGTGGTATAGGGAAAAAGAACAAGGGCGACGGACAAGGGCTTTTCCAAACGGGTGTTGCTACCAACGCTGCGGTCTCCTCCTTACTTCCAGGCCCGTCTTTATTTCAAACAACAAGCGGAGTGCTTTCAGCACTTTCCGTTAAGAATGACAATGTCGCAAAAAACCTGCGCTCCAATGTTGATGTGAATTTTCAGGTATTTCCTGGCTTCAGGGTTTCTTCAAGTGGCAGTTACGATTATGCGGTGGGAACGGAAGAAACGTTTACACCGGCTGCTGCTAATTCTTTATATTCGGGTGTTTATTCTTATAACGATCGAAATTCTACGCTTTACAATAGGAGCGGATTCACTTATTCCAAGAGTTTAAAAGATGGTAAACATAATTTCTTTGTAAACTCGTTTGGTGAAATTTACATCAAAGATTATCAGGCATCATTCATTATCCAACAGCGTACGCCGAATGATCAGTTTCAAGGTCCCCTAGGCGCAAGTAGCTTCGCTTCCAGAGGCGGAGGAGTGCTGGGGAATTACAAAAATGAACATGTAGTTTCTTTCGCCAGTGCTTTTTCTTATGACTATATGAAAAAGTATGTACTCGATCTTACCTACCGGCTTGATGCGTCCTCTGTTTCTGGTTTTGATAATCCTTTTGCTAAAAATCCTTCTGTAGGATTACGATGGAATTTCAACCGGGAAAACTTTTTAATTGATTCCAAGTGGTTATCATCCGGGGATATCCGCATGAGCTGGGGTAGAAATATCCAGCCTACCGGAGATATTTATTCTTTGTATGGTACCTATACACCTGCTGGTAATTATGTCGGCGTTCCGCGGATTGGTATAAACTATGGCAACTTACCAAACAGCGTTCTGCAACCCTCAACCAATACCACCTATAACTTTGGTTTGGATATGGGCTTCTTCGATAGTAAAGTAGAATTTATGTTTGATGCTTACTATAAAAAAGTAACCAATCTCAAGCGTGATATTGTGCTGTCCAGTATGACTGGTTTTGGACGAGTATCCAGTAATGACGCTGGCCTGATCGATTATGGTTATGAGTTGTCCGTGGTGTTCCGCCCTCTGCCGAACAATAGTCCTGTAAACTGGAGTGTTTCGATAAATGGCGCCATAAATCACGACGTATTAACAGGATTGCCTGGTAATGTAAACCAGATTGTGATCGAGGGTGACCCAGCAAAGAATGAACCTGCTACCGTATTGCGTGTTGGTCGAAATACCTTGTCAAATTTTCTATTGAACAATCAGGGCGTTTTTGGCAGCAACGCTGCGGTCCCTGTTGATCCGGTCACCGGGCTCCTATATCGCACCGATAACAGTTCCACTGCGTTTTTCAGAGCAGGAGATCCAATTTGGGAAGATATAGATGGAGATTATGTACTGACAAACAAAGACCGAAGGGTGTTGGGTAATTCTCAGCCGATTGTAACGGGGGGATTAAATACCTATTTATCCTACAAAAATTTCTCCTTGAATTTGAATGGTTCATTTACAATAAAAAGAGATATCATCAATGATGCCTTAGCTTCCAGGTTAAGGTTGGTTAGCAATCCGTTTGGATCAAATGTGTATTTGCCGCTTTCAGATGTCAATTACTATGGTTCTTCAGGCTTAGCTGCGGCTTATCCAAATCCATTTGATTATACGCGTTCGGGTATTATCAATCCTTTTCGGTCTAACCAGTCCCTGTTTCAGGAAGATGGCACTTATTTCAAGTTGAACAATGTGACCTTTGGCTACACCCTGGGTAAACAATTAGCAAAAAGAATGGGACTTAGTATGGCCAGAGTTTACCTCTCGGCAAATAACGTGGTTACTTTTTCTCCATACTCGGGACCTAACCCAGAAAATGTTACCGCTTTAGGTTATGATTCTTCCGCTGGTTATCCCGTTTCCCGCACCTATAACCTGGGTATCAATGTAGAATTTTAATGATCTAACTCACAATCAAAAGAAAATGAAAACACACCTCCTTTATATATTACTTCTCGCGGTTTGCATCTCGCAGTCTGCCTGTAAGAAATTTCTGGATGTAAAGCCTCTGGATAAATTAAGTGGTAATGTCCTTTGGCAATCGCAGTCTGATGTCGAATCATTTACCAGTGATCAATACGCCAACCTTAGAAATAAGTTGACCAGCACTTCTTTTATCCCGGCTACAGGCGAATTGCGTTCGGGCTACATCTTACCTGCTACGGTAAATAATTCCAATTCTGCCGCTGAAAAAAATATACGCCTGGTCTATACACAGTTTGCGCTGAACAACCTGAAAACAAATACAGGTGTATTGTCATCTACTCAAGCCTGGAATGGACTTAATTTTGCCTCCATCACCAAATGGTATGAGTTTTATTCGGTTATTCAAGGTGCTAATATATTGCATGAAAGGCTCAACAATGGAGTTCCCGGATTGTCAGATACCGATAAAAAAAGATACCAGGCTGAAGCTGTGTTTCTACGCTGCCTGACATACTTTATCATGGTAAGGATATATGGTGATGTGCCGTATTATACAAAAGCTTATCAACAGGATCCACTGCCCAGAGAAAATGCCGTATCTGTGATCAATCAATGTATTGCTGATTTAAAGGCAAACTTCAATAATTTGCCCTTGATTTACCCAGATCCGGCTTGGAGAGCTGTTAGGGCAACACGGGGCGCAGCGCTTGATTTGCTGATGAATATGAATATGTGGAATGCAGGCTTTGACAGCATTAATAAGTTGAAATATTATCAGGAGACAGCAGATTTAGGTAGCGAACTTGTCGGTAGCAATGTATATCAGTTACTTCCCCTTGATAACTTTAGTGAGGTGATGAAAGGCAGGAGCAGTGAAGGAATCTTTGAATTCAATCAAAGTATAAATTATGAACCTGCACCTAATTTCAGAGCTTTTTTTGGGGACATGATGCTCAAATATCCGAATAAAAATGCTGGAACGGATAACAATTCAAGCCATGCTTATTTTAGAGCAGATTACTTACTTCGGTTGTATCCAACGGGTACAGCAGATCGCCGTAAGGATCTTTGGTTTGACAACAGTATGCTGAGCCAGGACGGGAATTTTCAACTGCTCAAGTTTAAAGGCAACCTGGCTTCAACGCAAGGTAATCCGGAATGGGACCTGATCATTTTTAGATATGCTGAGGCCATTTTACTTAGAGCGGAGGCACTTGCAGAGCTGGGTGGAGTGCAAGATGGAGAAGCCATAAAAATGCTGAATATGGTAAGACGCAGGGCAGGAGCACCAGAGTATACAGGAATAGGTGGAGAGGATTTAAAAAATGCAATCTTCAATGAACGCTGCAAGGAGCTGATGGGCGAAGGACATATGTATTTCGATCTGGTCAGAACCGGACGAATCCTGAATCCCCAGTGGACACTTAATCCGCTTTCAGCAGATCAGTTTGCCAGGGGCGGATGGACCTGGCCGATAGACGTTTCCGCCCTATACAATAATCCATATATGAAATTAAACGAATACTGGCAATAAACACCACAGCGTTATGAGAAATTATTTAAAAAAGATAAGACAGGGGATTGGATTATTTTCCTTAATCCTATTATTATTCGTCTCCTGTAAAAAAGATGAATATTATTTCGACGGCGGCAAGTCGAATCCTGATTTTAAAGGAACTATGCTTCAATATCTGCAATCAAAGCCAGTGCAATTCGATACAATTGTGGATATCATAAAAATTGCTGGTCTTGAAAAGGAGTTTCAGGAAGAAGAGTTGACATTTTTCGCACCATCAGATTTATCGGTCAGGTCAATTCTAAAAACCACCAATAACGAGCTGTATCAGACTGGTAAAGATACGCTTAAAGTACTGACTGACGTTCAGCCGCAGATTTGGCGCAAATATCTGATGATGTATATGTTCAAGGGGGCGAACAGATTGAAGGATTATTACCAGTTAGATATCAATCTTAAACCTGTTTATCCAGGACAGAATTATTATTCTTATAGCAATGTAATTTTCAATATCGGGGTGATATTTGATGACATCAATGGGATCAAATATGCGGGTTACAGGCATCTTACGATCGGTTATATCACAGACCTCAATAGACCTGCTGATAATTGGATCACTGCAGATATTTCTTCATCAGATATTAAACCAACCAATGGTGTAGTGCATACGCTCAACACAAATCATACTTTCGGTTTTGACTATGGATTTGTCTATGACGTTTATGCTGGGAGATGACAATGATGTTCAAATTTATGACATGGAAGTATTTAAAATTAAGATAATGAAATCAAGATATATCAGTTTAACAGTAGCTTTTCTAACCCTGGGCTTTGTTATGGCCTGTAAGAAAAGTGTAGTTTATGAAAATCCTTACGATGGTGGAAAGGAACCCTTAGGAATTAGTCTAAGCCTGGCCACTCCTCCTGAACCTCAGGAAGCCGCAGGCGGAGGGACTGTCACATTTGCAGCAACAGGTTTATTGCCTTATAAAGACTTAATCGTATTCTCAGTTAATGGACAAAGGGCTGAAATACTCAGTATTACGGCAGCTGGCATTACGGTTAAAGTACCCGAAGAAGCCAGTACAGGTATTGCAACCTTATCCGTAAATGATCAGGTTTTTTTTGGTCCGAAATTTAAAGTGAGTGGAAAGATCAGTATTGATCCGGAATTCAGGGTTAGCGGTGGTGCCAATAGGGATATTTTTGCTTATCATCCATTAACTGATGACCGGTTTATTTTTGTAGGGGCATTTACGGATTATGACGGCAAGGGACTTATTTCACCGGTAAATAGAATTGTACGGGTTTTGAAAAATGGCGGAGCGGATGTATCCTTTCGTTCGGGTGGTGCAGATGGTACGCTGTACAGTGTTACCCCGCTTGGAGACAAGCTGGTCACCGCAGGCAGCTTTTCAGGCTTTTATTTTAACAGTGGAAAAGCTACACTAACCAATATCAACAACATTACCATGCTAAGCGCAAATGGAGAAGTGGACTCTGTACTTGTAGACACCTATAGCACCACCCACAGTATAGCTCCTGGTATCCCTGCTACGGGAAAGAAAAAGGCTGTTCCAGCCTTTATCGGCGGTACCAATTCTTCAATCAGTAAAGTTTTTAGCGCTCAAAATAAAATAACTGCAACAGGGAATTTCAGATATTACCTCAGTAAGCGATATGGCTTGTCTAGAAAGCCAGTTGTAATATCTGGCATAACAATTTATGCAGATAGTATTGTTACCGATAGTGTAGAAACTCCACAAGTCCTGCGTTTTAATGCAGATGGGTCATTAGATAAAACCTTTCGATTTAATACCACTACAAATATGGGCCTGCCCGGGGGCAATGGATCTGTGTACAGTTCATATATGCAAACAGATGGAAAGCTGATCGTGGTGGGTGCTTTCAATAAATTTGATGAGACAACCGCCGGAAGAATTATTCGCTTAAATACCAACGGCACCGTTGATCTGACTTTTAACTCAGGTACAGGTGCCGACAATGCCATTGGCTCAATTACATACAATCCGCTCAATAAGAAATACCTTATTACAGGTTCTTTTACAACTTATAACGGAGTGTCGGCCAGAGGAATTGCCTTGCTTAATGAAGATGGTTCTATCGATCAATCATTTGTTTCGAAAGGATTTTCTTCAGATGGCGGGGCCACTTTTGCCAAACAATTGTCAAATGGTATGATTGTAGTTAGCGGCGTTTTTTCCAGTTATAATGAGGTCAGACGATCAGGGTTTATGGTTTTAACACCAGGAGGTGATTTGGCTAAGGGATATAATGCTATGGGAGGTGTCAGGGGATATGTGAATGATCTTTATGAAACCACCAATGCAACGGGGCAAATGGCTGTTATGCTTATGGGTTCATTCACCCAAATTGACGGTGTCCCAGCAAATAACATTACCCGCTTAATATTTGAAAAATAGACCGGAAAAATCTTAATATTTAAGAAAATGAAAAATTATAGATTGATAACAGGCATTGCAGCACTTTTTACCCTGAGTATGTTGGTGGTGTCATGCAATAGTGAATTTGATAAAATGCTACCTTCAAAGGAATATAGCGACTCAACGGATGCGACAGCAAAAAGCCGGAAAGTTTTATACCTGATTGTGGACGGAGCAAGAGGCTGGTCGGTAAGGGATGCCCAGGCGCCTAATATTACTGCATTGAGCAAAAATGCAACTTATTCCTGGAACTCACTTAGTGATAGTTTGTCAAATAATGGCAACGGTTGGGCCGATTTACTGACTGGTGTCAATAAAGCAAAGCATAAAGTAATTGACGATACCTTTACAGGAAATAAGCTAGACCAGTATCCGGGAATTTTTCAGCGGATTAAATCCATAAAGCCAGATATGAGAGTTACCTCATTTGCCTCTTCTTCTGTATTTAAGGAGAAACTGACTACTGGTTCAGATGTAAGTCAATCCTATAATACAGATGCTGAAGTAAAAGCTGCAATTATTTCTGAACTTGGAAATGAAGCTTCTGCTTTAATTGTGGGACAGTTTGGCGCGGTCAACACCGCCGGTCTTCAATTCGGTTATGACAATTCTTTTCCAGCTTATAAAAATGCTATTTTACAATTTGATCAGTACCTGGGCGAAATGCTTACTGCGTTAAAATCCAGAAGGAATTATGCGAAGGAGGATTGGCTGATTGTGGTGACCTCTAATCATGGCGGGCAAGCAACGATTCCGGTGGAGCAAGATGATAAAACCATTTTTAGCTATCCCGAAGCAAATACATTCACAGTGATATCGAACATCAGCTATAAGCCGTATTTGGTTGATAAGCCGTTCACAGGTAATAAATATATAGGCAAATTTTTACGCCTGTACTCTAATCCAGCCAGTACGGATGCAACCCCTGCAACGTCAGTTCGGGCTGAGGTTAGAAACAACAACGAAGTCTATAATTTTGGTGATACCATTTCTTTTACTATAGAATTAAAGGTTAAAAAGAACATTCGTGGAACCAGCTACAGGTATGAATGGCCAGTGTTTTTCTCCAAAAGGTTCGATAAAACCAAAAAAGTAGGGAATGGATGGGCCTTTGGTTGGGAATCAGATAAATGGCGGTTTTTTATGGGAGCGCCGGGAAAAGACCATCAGGCTTCCGATGATCCGACCAATCTTATTGATGGTAACTGGCATAGCTTGGCCGTTGTGGTCTTTAACCGGGATTTTAAAAGAGTAATCCGTTATTTTCGGGATGGTAAATATGTTTCAGAAAAAATATTACCGGATAATTATGGAACAATGAATAATTCAGCGCCCTTACAAATGGGTTTGATTCCTGTAGATTTAAAAAATCCATTTGACGGTTACCTTAGTGATATTCGAATCTGGAAGGCGGCTTTACCAGATGCTGTGATTTCCCAATTTTCCTGCGATACAAGAATTAATCAGTCACACCCATACTGGAACCGGTTAATTGGCTATTGGCCGGCAAATGATGGCAGTGGCTTAATCATTAAAGATGAAAGCCCGGCACAAAACGATTTTTATATTTCTGTTGGCACTGGTACTACTTTGCAATGGGATAGTTTAAATGACATCATCTGCCCACCACCTACTGGTGATTTAGCCCTGCTTGTTCCAAAAACAATAGATCTTCCAAGTCAAATTCTAAGCTGGCTGGCCATTGCGCCGCCTGATAACTGGAAGCTTGATGGAAGAGTCTGGTTAAACCAGTAGTGTATTTCCATATTTGAAATATAAGAAAAATTTAAAAACATGATTACAATTAATGAAAGGATTTAAACAATATTTATTGTTTTTTTTCTGATGGCTACTTCTAAAAGTGTAACAGTGACAAATTAAGAAATATAATATGAAAAAAATTACTCTACTGTTTTTTTTAGCATACGCTTCTGTTACCTATTCACAAGTAAAAGGGGATCATATCGGTAATAGTGGGATTCTACAAAATAAGTTAATGAAGAACAGCGTAAACTCTTCGCTGAAATCTTCAGGTATAGATGATCCACAAGCTTTGCCAGAGAAGTACTTCCCTTATCCGGAGCGCATATCTTACGATGGATCAAGTTTGAAAATTGAAGGACAAGATGTATTTATTTATAGCGCCGCATTTCATTACTTCAGAACACCTAAGGAATTGTGGCGAGATCGTTTTACAAAAATCAAAGCTGCAGGCTTTAATACCATTGAAACTTATATACCCTGGAATCTGAGTGAATTAAATAAACCCACTGATATTAATGATTACTCGCAAGTAGATTTTTCAGATTTGAAGGAATGGTTGAACATGGCTCAAAACGAGTTCGGCTTTTATACTGTACTTAGGCCGGGCGCCTTTATTTGTGCAGAATTTGCCGGAGGGGGCTATCCCCGTTGGTTGGCTAAATTCCGTCCTACAGATGTGGAGGGCTTTTGGTTGAGAAGTGCGGATGACCGTTATTTGGACTGGCAGGACCACTGGTATAAGGCTGTATGCAAAATTATTCAAAAGGAGCAGATTACCTCGAAACAGAAAGGGAAAAGAGGAGTTATTCTTTTACAGATCGAAAATGAATATAATGCTCATAAAACGAGCAACAAAGCTCATGCTTTGCAGCGAATGTACAAGTGTGTGCGTGGTGCCGGAATAACTATCCCCGTGTTTACATGCCTTACATCGGAAACCCGGGGAAGTAAAGATCCGTTGTTGTCCCAGGTGTTCGATTGCGATAATTATTATGTCGGATTAAGAGATGCTATTAGCTGTGCACGGCGAATGGAAGATCTAAAACAACAGCAGTCCGATGCACCTGGATTTGTTACAGAGTTACAAGGGGGCTGGTTTTCAACAGTAGGAGGCAAATTGAGCGAAGAGAACTACTCCAATGATAAACATTTTTATGCAATCGGAATGATGTCTATTGCCGGAGGAGCGACAGGCATCTTCCCTTATGTGTTTGTGGGGGGGACACATTTTGCAGGCTGGGGGGCTAGGGGGCAAACTACAACTTATGATTATAATGCGGCAATTCGGGAAAACGGAGCATTATCCGCAAAATACTATGCAGCACAAAATTTAGGCAATTTCATAAAAAGGTATGGACATCAGCTTATTAATTCAAAAGGTGGGTTGTGTACTTTTAACAATGCACCAGGCGAAATTGTGGGCGCACAGCGTGTCTCGACAGACGGAACCCGCTTCGTGTTTATCCATAATAGCTCCCCTGAACAAGGCCGTAGCGGTTCTGCAATTGTCAAACCCGGCAAAAGCGATGCCGGGCAGCCTATGTATAATATAGATCAGGAAGGAAACAAAGTCCTTGTCAAAGGTAGAAATAAAGCCGATGTAACTATATCATCACGAGCCGACCTTTCGATCAGTTATGATTTGGCTCCGCTTGAAACCAAGGTGTTGATCATTCCCTCAGGTCTTGGGGCTGAAAAAGGTACCTGGTGGTCTTATCGGGCGCCGGCACCAAAGGTACTGCCGCAGGTTAGCTTTCGCTTTAAAGATGTAAAACAATACAATGAAGATACACGAGGACTATGGCGTCCGTTATCCCAGGGAAAGTCTTTGCCTGAGATGCGAATAAATGATTTGCGGTACGTACGTTACCGGTCTAGTTTTGCCCTAAATCCCGACGAAGTCAGAAAATACATGCGGATGTTGTTCAACACTTTTTCGCGTGACATTATCAGTATTGAAGTTAACGGCAAAATTGCCCCCCGGTTATTTCCTGCTGAGAAGTGGGTTTCAGAGGTCACGCGTCAACGTGATAAGTCATTTACCTTCTTAAAAGAAACCGAATACGATAACCAGTTTGATATGACTGGACTACTCAAAGAAGGTCACAATAAAGTATGGCTGGTGTATGAAAATATTGGGCATGAACATGGATATTTTCCCATGGAGGAATTGTGCGGTATTCGCACCGCAGGGCTAGCAGATGGCGATTCGAGGATTAATAAGAACCTTAAATGGGATTATTCAGATAACTTGGCTGGTTTGGATGCTAAATTCACCGATGCTGCTTTCCAACCCAAAAACTGGAAAGATGTACCATTGGATACAGCTTTCGTACTGCCGCGCAAAGGGAATAACTTACAACCGAAAGGAAAACAAAATGCGCTGTTCTCCTGGTACCGGTCGGAATTTAAGTTGCCTGAAAATGCCGGTAAAAGAACCTGGCGGCTAATTGTCAACGCTTCGGGTAATGGATATATCTATATAAACGGCCATAATATAGGCCGCCACTGGGAGGCTGGGCCACAAAGGGAATTTTATATCCCAGAATGTTGGCTGAAGCTTAACAAGGGAGAAAAAAATAGCATTGTCCTTGGCCTGAGGCAAACTGTTAATGGAGCAGTAATAAGAGGAATGGAAATCCGTAGCTATGATAATGGTGACATCTGAGCCAACCAGATATAATATTGCGCCGTTCAATCCGTTTGCGTAAATGTTACCAGGCGTTCGCCGGTGAAAGTTTGAAACAGTCGCGAAAAATAATCCGGATGCTGATGCATGCGGGATGCAAGTGAGGTAGCGGATAATTCCTGGTGCAGATTAACTAAGATATGGCCTATTGTTTCAACACGCTTAATTGTAGATAACTAAAAAGAATCTTATATCAAGCGCCGTATTTGGAGATCAGCTAATTTTGATAAAACCATCGCTCACCCACAGCAATAAATATTGCTCATGATAGCTTATTATATGCGAGGACGAAATACGACCATAATCTGGATGGCTAGCTACTTTTTTAATGCCCAGCGGATAATATCAGCAGCTGCCTTATCATTCTGAAAACCATAGCTTGCAGGAAGTCGGCCATTACAATATTCATTGTAAACCCAGGGATCTCCAACTGCAAATACTTTTCCTTTTCCATAATCAGCAGTAGCGATAATTGTGTTTCCCCCTTCAGTTAATGCTGCGGTTGCAGGAGCTTGGATCTTAAGTGTAGCGATCTCTTTCATATAAACATAGCGAGCTGTTTTGAAGATAGGGTCTCCTTCGGGAATCTCAAATCCACCTAGTTCGAATTTGTCGTTCGGAACAGTATGATACAGGTCTCCATTGAAATGAATGCCAAAGGTTTTGGCTAATTTGTTAAGGTGGGACAATTCAACATTGGCACTATCGTTAGCAAAAATGAGTAGTGTTCCACCTGCTTTCACCCAGTCAGTAATCGCCTTAATATGATCCGAACCGATATAATTAGGCTTTGTTGTTTCTTTTTCGGTATCTGGATCAACCAGGATATATACATCTGAGCCCTTCAGACTAATTGCAGTTGGGGCGGTATCGATGATCTATGTTTGCTGCAGCCATTCAGGATTAAAAAAGGGGAGCATACTTGGAAGTCAGGCCCTTGGAAAAGGTACTGTACAGCAGCAATTTAATGCTTAGTTCGTGTCCAGTCTGGGGAGCAAGCTAACTCATCCAGAAAAATAAAT
>CBFGNP010000018.1:0-16151 GCA_965650095.1 uncultured Pedobacter sp.
TATAGCAGTAACGCTTTTATGCATAAACTTTGGCTTTATCGAAAGGCAGATGGTGGTGGGTGGACAAGCGCCACATTGTTAGATGGGATCGGTATCGACGGCTCATTTCTTACTCCAGGTGTAGATGTAAGGACTTGGTGGCATAGAGATCCGGGAGATGAAACACAGTCGTGGGGCAGTAACAATCAGGCCTATTTAACGCTGAATGGAAAGAAAGCGGGTGTAGCACAGTCAATGCTCGAAGTTCAATCTCCAGATAAAGGCTGGGTAATTAGTTCAAAAACCAATGCCTTCAATGTAGGAGATATAAATGGGCTAAGGTTTTATTCAGGATATCTTGGCGAGGATAAGTGGGCCGGGATAGCAAGTGTTGCTGAGGATTTACATAGCAATAAAACAGCTTTATCCTTTTACGCTGGCCAAACAGAAAAAATGAGGCTGGCATGGAACGGTAATCTTGGTATAGGAACAGTCAATCCCAGAGCTGTACTGGATATTTCAAATTATACTCCCAATGGAATGTTAAGTGCGGTATTAGGGCGATTACCTGAAGGAGATGATGTCGGAAACGGAACTTTTGTAGGTGCACAAGGTTTTAATACTGATGTAATTGGAGGGAAAAGTTTCTCAATTGTACATAATTTTTATGGACAAACAAACAGTTCTATCAATTTCCACAGAGGTGGAGATAGAACAGGTGGATTTATCAGTTTTAATACCTTTTCTAATCAGGAAAGGATGAGGATCGACCCTAATGGTAATGTAGGCATCGGTACCACTACCCCCCGTGAAAAACTTTCAGTAAACGGCAACATCCGTGCCCACGAAATAAAAGTTGAGGCCACGAATTGGCCGGATTATGTTTTTGAAGAAGGTTACAACGTTGGAACGGTGGAAGGATTAGAAAGTTATATCAGGGCCAATAAACACCTGCCTGGCATACCTAGCGCATCGGAAGTAAAAGAAAATGGAATTGAGCTTGGCGAAATGAACAAATTATTGCTCCAAAAAATTGAAGAGCTCACGCTGTATATGATCAGCCAGCAGAAAGAAATTAAAGCATTAAAGGAACAGATGAGTAACAAATAGTGGTAAAGGCCGGGGCACTATATTTCTCGATAATTGTTGCTTTTCTGATTGCGGTGATCTGTGCATCGCTGATCATGTTGGCCGCGCATTATCGGGGAAGCTACCTGAAAGAAATGCGGATGGCCAGGCTAAACAGGAATATGGACTCGGGCATTGCCTATGTGCTTGCTGAAAATGAAAATACAAGCGACAGTTTAGAAGGCCTGGATCTTTTTGGTGATCAAACAGACAGTGTGCTCATCGCGAAAAAAAAATGGGGGATCTTCACGCTTGCTACGGTAAAAAGTTTCGTGCTGGGCGATACACTCAAGCGCAGTTTTATGATCGGGCTTGAAACCGCCAATGATGCTTTAGCGGTATACCTGAGTGATGAAGACCGGCCTTTGTCGGTTAGCGGCGATACGCGGATCACAGGAGATGTAGAAGTACCCAAAGCGGGGATGAGAAAATCTTATGTGGAAAGCAGACCATATTCAGGTGATCAATTGGTGTATGGAAAGATACAGGATAGCAAAAGAACGCTCGGAGGTCTGGAAAAGAAATGGATCACTGAAATAGAGGAGAAACTGGATTTTGATCCATCAGCGCTTTCGACATTAACAGGGGGCGATGAGCATGTTTCATTTTTTGCTGCTGCAAAAGAATTCGATGTGTCGCGTTTGACAAAGATAAGCAATAGCCTATCCGGTCAGATCATGCTCTATTCGGACACTACGGTACGGATTTCTGCCGATGCAAAACTCGATAACACTGTAATCTATGCAAAAAGCATTGTCGTTGCCGATGGTTTTAAAGGGAACTGTCAGCTTTTTGCGCGTGATTCGATCATCGTAGGGAATGATGTCAGGCTCGGTTATCCATCAGTGCTGGTCCTGATCAGCAAGGAGAAAACAGTTGATCAGGCAAAGATTACTTTAGGCAGTAACGTTGTTTTTGAAGGCATTATACTCAGTTATGAACCCAAAAGATCGGCCTTACAGACCTTGGTCGGTTTAGGTGAAAAAACAGTGGTTAAGGGCGAAATCTATGCGACAGGATTGATCAAACTCGAAAAAAAAATAAAAATAGAAGGAAAGGTTTCCTGTAACCGTTTTATCATGCAGACGCCAACCACACTGTATGAAAATTTTCTGGTAGATGTGACCTTAAATAGAAAGGCAAGAAACCGTGTTTACCTCACCTCGGCCATATTTACCGGGGTTTTGGGCAACAGAAAGATACTCAGATGGGAAAATTGAACGCAAAGAAATTAGCGGGATCGACACTGATCGAAGTGCTTATCGCAATGGTGATCATCATGGTGGTTTTTTCTATTGCGATGGGGCTTTTTTCCAATGTGCTCCGCGGTGGGGTTTCCTATCGAAAAATACAGGCAATGAATCAAATGGAACTGTTGAAAAACGAGGTCTTACAAAACAAAAGATTTGAGCGTGACCATGTGATGATTGACAGCGTAGATTATGAATTCACCAGCAAAAGTTCAGCTGTTTCAGGGATAGCGATTCTGGAAATTAAAGCTAGAGACCGTGGAAAATTACTGGGCAATATCCGTTGCTTTTACCCGATAGAAAACAATGAGGGGTTTTAAAGTTTATGCCTACACGCTTATGGAGGTAACATTGGCCATGTTGCTCTCTGCCATCGCTATTACGGTATGTTATACTGCATATGGATTGATTGGGAATTACTATAAAACTTTTGGCCGTCAAAATGAATCCGCTGATGTGGTGCTGTCTCTGAGGCATGTGCTTGAAAAGGATTTTCTGAACGGAAAATATATTCTTTATGGAGAAGAGGGCATTGAGATCGTATCAGACAGTTCCAAAGTAGATTACAAATTCAGGGGCGGATGTATTACGCGCGAAATCAACAGGTTGCATGTTGACACTTTTAAGGTAGCACCATCACATTTTGTTTCTTTTTTTGAGGGTCGAGAGGCGGTACAATCAGATACCTTGGACGAAATACGTTTCGTTATTCAACTGGATAGCATGGTGAGTGTGCCGCTTGGGTTCCATAAAAAATATAGTGCTCACGATTTATTTAGATAAAATGGCTTCAATAGACATTTCTGCTTATCAGACCAAAAAGAAAACGGTTAAAAAAAACAAAGGCACTAATCCCTTTGATTTTATGAACAAGGATATTTCCTTTGGTGACGGGCAGCTTCCTGATAAGAAAAAGGAAAGTTTTTACAATGAGCTTGGAACATTGATACGCTCGGGCATCGATATCAGGACTGCACTGGAACTTACTTCGAGCTCATATCGCTCCGATAAAGATAAGGTGCTTTTTTCTGCTATCCAGCAAAGTGTGATCAAAGGGCAGTCCCTCTCACAGACACTCGAATCTCAGCATAAGTTCAGCCGGTATGAATATTTTAGTATCCGTATCGGAGAGGAAACGGGACGGCTGGGAGAGGTGTTGGGAGAACTGGCCAAGTATTATAAATCCAGGATCTCCCAACGCAGGAAGATTCTTGGTGCAGTTACCTATCCTCTGCTGGTTTTGAGTACTTCATTTGCGGCGATATTCTTTATGATCAAATTTGTGGTTCCTATGTTTGCCGATGTATTTAAACGTTTCGGTGGCAAGTTGCCTTATATTACCGCACTTATACTTCGTTTTTCTCAATGGTTTGATGAGTATATTTTTCTGTTAGTGATTATTTTAGCAGGGTTGCTCTTTTTTTACTTTTTCAACCGGAAAAAGTTATGGTTCAGAAAATTCAGTACGCTTGCCTTGTTAAGAATTCCCATTGTAGGGGATATTGCAGCGAAGATATATCTGGCCCGTTTTGCCAATACCATGCGTTTACTGACCGGGACTTCTACGCCACTTTTGCAGGCACTGGAGATGGTACGCCAGATGATTGCCTTTTATCCCATAGAGCAGTCGCTCATGACTGCTGAAAAAGAGATTTTGGTGGGGAGCAGTCTTTCTGAAGCGCTTGGTAAACATGCATTTTATCCGGCCAAATTTATTCAGATGATCCGGATTGCAGAAGAGGTAAACCGCCTGGAGTATTTCTTTGAGCAGCTTTCGCAACAATATACCGAAGAGGTGGAATATAAAACAAATGCCATCAGTGGATTACTGGAACCTTTGATTATTATTTTCCTGGGATTGGCCGTAGGGGTTATTCTCATTGCCATGTATTTGCCGATGTTTCAGATGAGCAATACTTTTTAGCCGTCTGATTATTCTAAATGACTTACTACAGGTCTTGATGTGGGAGGGATGGCTTTTGAATTGCTGCATTTTGTAAAATAATGGAATTCTTATCTGTCCCTAAAAATTTCGTCACTTCAAAACACACGTTCATGTTAAAGAAAACATCGTTCGTCAAATGATTTACTTGAGATTCGAATAAGAAATTATTTTTACCTGGCTAAGAAATATTTCTTAATGCTTGAAAACTGCATCATTGCAATAAAAGATAAAATAATTTTAAAAATGTCAAAATTCTCTAATTGGTCTAAATCCTTTCAGCAAGTATTTAATCTAGTCGTTCTTGTTTCGGTACTTATGTTATGCGGCTATGTGCTTTTTTTTAAAAAGGATGAAATTGCATACGTCGACTCCAGTAAAATCCTTTCGGAGTTTAAAGGGGCGGAAGAAGCTAAAAAAGAATTCGGGGAAAAAACCAAAACCTGGAAACTTAATATTGATTCATTGACTACAGATGTCCAGAATGCAATCAAAAAATATGAAAAGGATCTCGCCACGATGTCTGCTAAAGAACAGGTGCTATCTAAACAATTGCTTGGATCTAAACAAAAGCAGTTATCAGATTATCAAAATGCTATAAGACAAAATGCACAGCAAGCAGATGGTAAGCTAACGCAAAAGGTTGTTGCACAGGTGAATGCGTATTTGGTTAAGTATGGTAAAAGTCATAAATATAAATTAATACTTATTGCAAACCAGTCAGGTACAATAGCTTATGCACGTGAAGGCTTGGATATTACGAAAGAAGTTATAGTAGGTTTAAATAATGACTATGATGCCGGGAGATAAAAATTTGATTTTCAAGTATACTAAATTAATCATCATAAGTTTGAGCTTGCTTGTTTTTTGCGGTTGTAAAACTTCACTAGAAACTAAGCATGAGATATTGTCATATATAAACGACGAAAAGAATGGTCTCACAAAGTCTAGCCAAAGCAACGGGGTTGATTTTAAGGTCAATTTTTTGCCTTGGCAGGTTCAAACTTTTAATAAAAACCAATTGAGTTTTACCATTGATGAAAAAACTAAATCTTCTTTTAAGACAAAATATTACTTTCTCATCAGTTTTTCTAAGGGGGATAAAGAACTGTTAAGACAATTGAATGCTAATGAATACAGTGAATTGGTTCAGATTTTGGCTTTTAGGATGAGTGAATTTGTAAAAATTAAACTCTCTAACGGGAAGGTTATAGAACCTTTAAGCTGTCTCTTTCAACAAACATATGGGTTGTCAAAAGCTAATCAGCTGCTCGTAATATTTGATTGTAAAGATTTTAAAAAGCAAGAAAAATTTAAAATTTTAATCAACGAATTCGGGCTTAGAACAGGGGATTTATTATTCTCATTCAGTGTAGGTCCACAACAAAAACTGCAACAACTTTTACCATCTTAAATTATGATCAGACGCTTGAAAAAACCAATAGCAATATTAACGCTTTTGATAATTATAACACAGACTTTTAGTCCAACCATATCTTACGCTTTAACATCAGGCCCTACCTCCCCAGAAGCGACAAGTTTTGAACCAATAGATACTACTGATATGGTTAACACTTTAACAGGTGATTTTACCTATAATATGCCATTGTTGGAAGTTCCTGGACCAGAAGGAGGTTACCCGCTTTCACTTTCTTATCATGCAGGAATACAGCCAAATGAAGAAGCTTCTTGGGTGGGGCTGGGTTGGACATTGAATCCGGGGGCGATTTCGAGAAATGTAAATGGTTACCCAGATGATTTTAATGATATTAATCAATTTGTAAGATCATATTGGAGCGGAGGAAGCACTAAAACCGTTGGTGTTGATGTCGGGATTGGCTTTGGTCCTGCTTCTGTAAGTTTTGGTTTATCCTTTTCACAGGATACATACAAAGGTTTTGGTGTCGGTATGTCTGCAGGCCTGGGGATCTCAGTTTCAGGTTCTCCGTTCAATATTGGGGTTTCGGTTGGCGTGTCCCCCTATGGTGATTCTTATGCGGGGCTTAATATTGGTGTAAGTACTGGCAGTGCTTCTGGTCAAGGAATAGGGCTAGGGGCTGGCATTGGGATAAGTACAAATTTTGAATCGGTAAGTGCAAATGGCGGAGCTGGAATTAGCTATACAGCAGGGAACACTTCTTTTTCTCTGTTGGGTGCATCTATCAGTTCTAGCGGCGGTAAAGCATCTATGTCCATTGGTGGAGGTGCATCAAGCATTAATAATGCCAATCAAGGTAAAATTCAGACAGAGTCTTCGGGTTGGTCATTTTCCATTCCTTTGCCGGGTATCAGTATTGGAGTAAGTTCAAACTATACTAGATACTGGTCTGATGAAACTGAAGGTGTTTATGTATCGGGTAGCTTATATGCGCCTGCTACTGCACCTAATTTAGACAATCATGCGTATGACACCTATCATACATTGGATCCTTCTTCATTGGATCCTGTATTTTTATTAGGCGCTCCCGATCCCGATCCTGATAGAGTAAGTGGAGGAGTTTTTCCAAACTTTGACGACTATAGTGTTACAGCCCAAGGGTTAAGCGGTACCATGAGGCCATATGCATATCAAGCAGTGTTATACAGCCAAAATGTAATTAATAATAATGACCATAGCGACGATATAGTAACAAGACCTACTTCTGCTAACAGACAAAATGCAAACGGCTATGCATTTAGATTTGATAATGACTTTTCAAATAGTTACCGCCAAGCTCATACTAAGCCAAGTGATTCATATTTTAATTTCGACAGCCCGCAATATGGGGATAATGATGGGGATTTTGGTTACGATAATTCAAAAAATGAATTAATAGGGTCAAAAAGTATAAAATATTTTACTGTTGAACAGATTATCTCTCAATATGCAAAAAGCCAAGGTTTTAGTAGTTATGCAGGAGAGATGGACTTAAGTATTGATAAAGCTAAAAAGATAGGCGGTTTCATGATTACGAATGCCAGTGGGGTAACTTACCATTATGCGCTTCCTGCTTATTCTTTTAACGAAATTGTTTATACGGAGAAAATTGACAGAAGTGGTGGACTTAAATTTAATAAATTGAGTAAACCCAGTAAATATGCCTATACCTGGTACCTAACCGCAATTACTGGCCCTGATTATGTAGATAGAAATAATGATGGGATGGTTAATGCAAATGACTGGGGATATTGGGTGAAATTTGATTATGGGAAATGGTCATCTTATTATAACTGGAGAAATCCCTCTGAAGGATTTAACAAAGATATTGATTCAGATTTTCAAAGCTATTCTTCTGGTAATAAAGATGTATATTATCTAAATACCGTAAGAACACGTTCGCACGTCGCAATTTTTGAGAAATCAGACCGGGCTGATTCAAAAAGCATCACTACTGATTCTTTCTGGGCCAATTCAGGTATTCCTACTGATAATGGATCAACGGTATCAACATTAAAACTCAGCAAGGTATATCTTCTAAAAGCAGAAGATTATGACGCTATTAATAATTCCGGAAATAATCCTGATTTTCCTGAACTATCTTTCGATCCGATTACCGCCAAAAGTCGTGTGCCAGACTGGAATGTCGAATTGAGATCAGATTTTCTTCTTTTTTCTACATTAATGCAGAGTAAAGCTAATGTTATAGATAGTAAAGATATTGTAGAGGTTTACGACGCTATAAAGGAGAAGTCAATACGCTCTATCCGTTTTAATTATGATTATTCACTTTGCTATGGTGTACCCAACAGCTACGATACAAATGGCAACCGTTACTATCCTAACAATGCAAACACGCTGAATTACCAAAGGTTGGGTAAACTGACTCTCCTGTCCGTAGAAAATCTAGGAAAAAACGACAGCAGAATTGCACCCCCTACCGAATTCGAGTATGACCTCGATCCCACACTTGCTCAGAATAATGATAACATAACCATTGCAGATAGTGGCGGTATCAGACGTATCCAGGTTAATGCTCCCGAGAAATTCGATAGTGGGGATATCTTGAAGTTTCACTTGGGGAATAGTGAGTATTTTTGCGTTTTATTAAAAAAATCTGCTAATATTTTTGATGTCAAATATATTGGACAAGCTCCAATTCAAACTGCATCGGGTATAATTAACGCTGTTAAAACCAAGAATCCACCTTATAATAAAGATGCCGTTGACGCTTGGGGATTATACAAATCTGATTATACAGGGGCATCAAGTATTGATAATCTGAACAGATTAACAACATCTGTGTCAAATAAATCAACTGATGTTTGGAGTTTAAGAAAAATAAAGACACAACTTGGTGCAGACATTAATATTGATTATGAAGGAGACGATTACAATAGCTCTGTAATGAACAGAAATAAGTCGTTTATTATAAGTAATCTCACAAACCTTGGAAACAACAATTTTTCTTTCGACATTAATTCACCAGGTATTGATATATCAGAATTTGCTGCAATTGGTGATAAGATTGACATTTTATTGTTAAGAAAATTTACATTTCCTGGAAATAGTACTTTTTACAGTTTCAATAATGTCAAAAATCCAGTAACAGACAGGCCGGTAATAGTGGCGATGGGCAGCAATCGTATTACAATAAAAGTTAGTCCTCAATTTAATAATCAGATTACAGATAATGGAAGTGGTAATAATGCAATTTTAACAGGAAACGTAATTATTAGAGATAATGATCATAATTTTGGAGGAGGGATCAGGGTTAAAGAAATTTCTATTGGTTCATCTGATGGCTACATAAAAAAAACACATTATAACTACAAAATTCCAGTATTTGCTAGTAGTCAAAGCATGTCATCGGGTGTGACCTCTTATGAACCGACTATTTTTGATGTAACAAATGCTGCCAGTGTGATATCTGGAGTTCAGCCAAATGATGCGATTGATGCGGTTAGGCAGTACAAGTCATTACTCCACAGAGATATTTATTACCTGTTAAGTTTAGCACGATCATTGCCAGCGCCTGGAGTAATGTATGAATATGTTCAGGTAACGGATGAAACTATTGATCCTGATGGAAGGCATACAGAAATCCCGGGAAGTACCTCTTATCAATATGAAGTTTTCAATTCAGGGATGTTGGGCAGAAAAGAGTATAATCTTGAAAGACCAAATGGAGGTAAGATTGTAAATATGGCGATCAAAGATTACACCAGTAGAATTGGTAATCTTAAACGGGTTATAACCTATGATAATGCTGGTAATAAATTAACTGAAATTATTAATCATTATCTTCACGATCCTTTAGTTGATAAATCTTTTGAAACCCAAGTTTCCCAGTACGATTTACTTTTAGCTGGATATCATAACCAAGGGGTGATACAAGAACGTTACGGAGATTCGAGGTTTATTAAAACGAGTGTTTCTTATGGTTATAAAACAGCCTATTTTAGTGGATACCAAACAGTTGTTTCTGGGAACGATTTTTATCCGGCAATTCAAACAGGGGTTACCCAAATAGATTACAAAAATGGAACAAAGGTACAACAGGAAAATCTATCCTATGATTTTTATAATGGATTGGTGTCTAAAGTGTTAACCACTGATGGTTATGGTAATCGGTTTGTAAATGAAACTGTTCCGGCTTATCGGATATACCCTGAGATGGGTTTGAGGGTTAATGAAGCAGCAAATGGTAAAAGGAAAAACATGCTTACACAGCAAGCGGTAAATAAAATTTATAAGGTAGATTTTAATAACCAGCCTATAGGGCTCTTGTCTGCAACAGCACAAACATGGGGCGTCGATATTCCGGTAATTGATCCGTTTGGTGACAATACCACTATAGGCCAGGCCGATATATGGAGGAAAAAGGCAAATTACAGCTGGGTTCCAGAAGGAAGCTCAACGAATAATATTACCGCAATAGGGTCTTTTCAGGATTATTTTACCGGTGGCGCTAATAATCCTAGCTGGAAACAGACTTCGGAGATTAAGCTTTATGATGTTTATTCTCATGCATTAGAAGCTACCGACATAAATAAAAAATATGCTGCTACTAAAATGGGGCATAACAGCTCAAAGGTTATTTTAAGTGGCGGTATGGCAAGATATGCAGAAATCGCTTATTCAGGAGCTGAGGATGGATTTATTAAAAATGGTGAGACGGTTTTTGGAGGAAATGTAAAAACAGGTAATGGCGCAGTCGTGTCTACTACTGCACACACGGGAATAAAAAGTCTTTCTCTTCCGGGCAGCGGAAAAGGATTTACTTACGCTGTTTCAACGGCTGAACTTGATCCGAACAGAAGAAGTTATTCCGTTTCTGCTTGGGTAAAACCTGAGGCAGGAGATATTTCTGGTGCACGGTTATTTTATCAGGTTGATAATGGTACTGAAACATACAATAATCCGACATTCCAAAAACAGGCTGCCGGATGGTATCTTTTAGAAATGACCATTCCAGCCAGCGCAGTGAATAATGGAACACTGAATGTAGGCGTCAAGAATCTTGGCACTTCTAATGTTTATGTTGATGATTTTAGATTTCACCCTGTTGATGCAGTAACTACTGCTTATGTTTATAATCAATTTGGTGAGCTAAGCCATGTATTGGATAATAATAATTTATTCGTAAAATTCGAATATGATAACGCAGGAAAACTAGCTAAAACTTATAAAGAGGTACTTGGGAAACCAAATACTCCATTGATAAAAGAGTATGCCTATAACTATGGTAAAATGACCCGTTCATCCTGGCTCAATACCGGTAATACAAGATGCGAGCAACTGAATGGAACTTATACCGGTTATGAGGAAATAGAACAAAAAGACAGTAATCCTACCAGCCAGACTTATAATCAAATTAAATGGATTAAAGGTAATCTGGTTAATAACTGTCTGCCTACTATTTATGCGCGCTTAGAACCAAATTATACCTACTACTCTTCTTATGCTGAAGGAGCGTTTACAGTACGTTTTTTCGCCAATGCAGCCTGTACAATTCCGGCAAGTGCGGGCACCACACTTACTGTTAATTATCAGTTAAATGAAGATATTTCAAGTGGCATAGGTTCCCAGCATCGGGAATATAATTATGCCAGTAATGCCAGCGCTGGAGTAAGTGATTTTCTCTTATGTAACTATATTACCTATCAATGTGGAAATATAGCTATTGATAACGTAGCTACCTCGCAAAAGTCTACTGCGAAGTCAGCTACTGTGCAACGCGTAGAAATGGTCCCACCTGGTGATGATTCCAGTTGTACTAACCGATCAGTTTTATTATTGCCTGGAAACGGATATACCATTGTTAATTAGATCAGTATGAAAAGATTTTTATTAGTGCTCCTTGCTGTTAGTGCATTTGCAAGCCAGGGCAACGTAGTGGCTCAGGATATTCATCAACCATCAACGCTGGTGCTGCCTATAAGTCCGGCGACTTCTTATATTATTGAACCTGGGCAAAATGTTAAAATTTCAAGTTCAACCGCGGTTGTACTAACGGATGGTGTTCATTTTAAAGAAGGTTCTACAGTTCGGGTATTTATAGGAAATACGCCTATTGTTGTCCCTGCTCCCAATAACCCGGCATTAAACCTGGATATGAATTGGACTTCGACTAAAAGCTACGATGAAAACGGAAATATTATTGGAGAAAATAAGAGTTTTTTTGATGATAAGGGAGTTCCGCTCCAAAGCCAGGTTAAAAGTATAAGCACAGGCCATGTGCTGGCCAGCCAATCGCTTTATGATATTCATGGAAGGCCGGTAATTTCCACTTTAGCGGCACCAATCAATAATTCGGGATTTAGCTATAAACCAGATTTTGTGACCAATCCTGCCGGGGGTAAATATAGCTATACAAATTTTGACGGCATTAAAACAAATTCACCCGATCCTTTAGGTCAAAGTGCTATTGGGTCCTTAGGCTGGTACTATAGCGATAATAATTCCTTTGAAGCTTATGTTCCGGCAACATCATATCCTTATTCGCGAACGGCCTACTACAATGATGGAACAAACGCTGTAAAGAATGGGGCCTCTATTGGAGACGAACTTCGGATGGGAAAAGGTCACGAAACATGGGGAGGTAGTTTTCCAGTATTAAACGACCTTGATGTCTATTCGGCAATCCGAACAAAATACTTTGCTGAGGCAGTAATTGGTGACAGAAATTCACTGAAGTCTAAATCTACACAAACTTTCGCGGTCGATCAGAACGGGAACACCGGTGTTCAGATTTCAGATCTGTCCGGGAAAGTATTGATGTCTGCAAGGGCCGATGATAATGGGATACTCAGCATTAACAATTCGACAAAAATAAATGCCGTTGTCAGCGAATATAATTTTTCTGTTACTACAGCAGGTTTGATTATGGGAGGGAGTGATCCAAACGCAGGTGGTTATGGTGGTGGACCAAGTACTTTTGGCATTGCGTCAAAATATAATGTAAAAGTATACCGCAATGGTTCATTAGTTTATGATGGGATTGGAAACGATTACGTTTATGGCCAATTGTCATTAAATAGTGCACAGTATATCATTAAATCTTCCAACCCTTTTACCGTGTCGCATTCTGATGGTTGTAGCGATTGCAGGGCTAAAATCGCAGAAAGTGAATTAAGCAGTATCCATTATTTCCAGCTCTTTCAGGCCAGTAATGTTGCCATCACCGGTAGTTACGAACTTTACGATATGAAAACGGAAAGTCAAGTGTCAGCTGGCTTATTACCAAAAGGTTATTATAAGGTGAGGGCTTTAGAAGGCGATGTTAATATTTCTTACACCAATAAAGTTTCTGATATAAGCTTTACTTTTTACAATCAGTTAGGACAAGCTATAGGGGGGATTGCCCCTGAAGGCGTAAAGTTGTTGTTAACCAATGGCTTGGATGCTTATCCTGCTTGGGTCAATGTGCCCTTTGCGGAAACAAATGAGTACGATCTTCGTGGAAATGTTATTGCTACCAGTTCGGTCGACGCCGGTAGAACCGAATTTATTTATAGGCAGGATGGTAGAGTCCGGTTTAGCCAGGATGCGGAACAGCGGAAAAAAGGTCAATTTTTTTATATCAACTATGATGGCTTTAGCAGAGTTATAGAATCTGGAGAATATTTACAAGGAGGTGTAACGTTTACCTCTGCGAAGAACAATTTGTCATTAATCGAGAATATTGCAACAGATGGTGGCATGCTAAATGGTACGAAGCAAAATCAAGTTTTTACACATTATGATATTCCAGATCAGAGTCATGGATTAACTAATTATTTTCAAGATGAGAGTACGCTGAAATCTGCTGTAAGCTGGATAGAAAGCAATTATTCAAAAACCTGGTACAATTATGATTCTGATGGGCGAGTGATTTGGGTAGTTAAAAGTATTGATGGCCTTGGAGTGAAAACAATTGATTATACTTACAATTCCTTAGGAAAAGTGTCTATGTTAGATTATCAAAAAAACAATAGCTCTGAGCGCTTTGTCCATCATAACGAATACGACAAAGATTCAAGGTTGAGTGAAGTTTACACGAGCTTGGATGGAAATAATAAATTGCTTCAGGCGAAATATTACTATTATCTGCATGGACCATTAAAACGCATAGAATTAGCAGATCAACTTCAGGGGATAGATTATACCTATACTGCAGATGGGAATCTAAAGGCGATTAACTATCCAAAAGATGGGGCCGACCCAGGTAAGGATGCCCAAGATAATACTTTTGCTCCAGATGCATTTGCTATGAGCCTCGAATATTTTAACGGTGATTTTAACCGTATGGGGACAAATATTCAAAATATATCGATTAATAGTGCACCTTTAATGTACAATGGGAATGTTGCTGGTCAAAGCTGGAAAAGCCTCAAGCCATCGGCAATATCCAATGTCTATGGTCAAGATGTAAACAACTCTAAAATGTTTGCCTATCAGTATAACGCGCTAAATCAGTTTACTGGTAATAAGTTCGGTTCTCCTGATTTTCTAAGTAGTCAATTCAATGAACAGATGAACATTAATAAAGAGTACGGTGTGAGTTATGATGCCAATGGTAACATCCAGGAACTCAACAGAACTAACACACTTGGAGCCCCGCTAAATTTAAATTATAATTATATTGCAAATACAAATAAATTGCAAAGTGTAGCTAACTTTGCTAGCTATGGTTATGATGAATTAGGGCAGGTAATAGAGCAAAATCGTGCTAATGGGCAAAGTTATTATATATCTTATAACACTGATGGAAAAGTAGAGCGTATTTATTCTGATGCAGCAAAAAGTAATTTGAGAGTTAGTTTTGCTTATGATGAGTCTGGTAAACGCATACGTAAAACGGATCACATTCATAATATTGTTACATATTATCTATATGATGCTTCTGGCATGATGGTGGCAATCTATGATAACGGCTCTGGGCCGGTCTCACAAAAGGAACTTCCGATCTATGGGGTCGGACGGATTGGGAATTACATGAAACAGAATAACAATTATCAATATGAATTGACCGATAATATTGGGAATGTTCGGGTTGTAATTAACAGGAATAAGGATCTGGCTGGAAAAGCCGATGTGTTATATTATTCCGATTATTATCCTTTCGGTTCTCCTCTTACGCTTGCGAATAATGATTATAGATATGGTTATCAAGGTCAATATGCCGAGCAAGAAAAAGAAACAGGCTGGAATAATTTCGATTTCAGAATGTATGATGCGGCGATTGGCCGCTGGATGAGTACGGATCCAATGAACCAGTATGCTTCTCCCTATGCGGCAATGGGAAATAATCCGGTTATGCAAGTGGATCCCGATGGAGGTTATAGTCTTTTTAAAGGTTTATTAAAGTGGGCGGGCGGCTTTTTTTCTGGTAGTTTTGAAAGGGAGAATAGTGGATCGCGCAAAGGGGAGTATTACATCCAAAGCGCAACTGGTGATGGAGAAAACATTACTCTGAATAAAGATTTCGGTCCAAGGCAAAGTATGTCTGCCACAAGTCCAAACACCTCTTATTATTACCGGCCATCTTGGGATCCTTTGAGGAAATGGCAATCTAAGGACGCGCCTATTGGAAGCGGTTGGACGATTTGGAATAGTTCAAATAATATTGGTGGAGACCCTGATGCGAGGTTTCAACCACACGCCGATCAGATTGAGAATATCGGAGACTGGTCTCTATTCATTAGCTATGCGGGGCAATTCCGAACCAATAACAATTTAGTTCCATTTTGGAGAGCTAAGCCGTTGAAACCCGCAGCTTTTTTGCTTGCAGGCTCTAATGGTGTTGATTCATATTCTACATATGATAACGGAAAGGCTGTTTGGAAATTGTTTTCCAAATTTTTTGACACCACTGAGCATTTGTTGGTTGATCCGATTAAAAAAGATACTATAATTGAGTCTGTGGCAAGGGAAAGAATGATGAAGAGATTTGGGGCTATTAACTACAGTAATTTTACACATACAGGTAATACGGTTACAATTAGAAAAGAAAGAAAATAATTTAGGAACGATTTGAATAAGTACAAAGTTTTAATATTAATTGCAGTTATTGTAATAATCTCTGGATGGTTATTTTATTTAAACCGGGAGGATATACAAATTGCGATGACAAAAATGTCAGGTCTTGACGCGACCTCGGTTACGCATGAAAAAAATAACCATGAGATAGTCAAGAACTACAGAAGCGGTAACCTGGTTTCGATAACTCATCTAACCAAAGGGGTGAAACAAGGGTGGGAATACCTATATTATGAGAATGGTAATATACAAAGCAAGGTCCATATGGTGAAGGGACTTCCCGAAGGACGAAAGGAAATATACAATACTGACGGTAAGCTAGTACGTTCTGAAAATTATCTCTTTGGAGTTCCTTACGGATCGTGGTATCATTATAAAGATGATAAATTAATAGGTTACAATCTGTATGATG
>CBFGNP010000019.1:0-16117 GCA_965650095.1 uncultured Pedobacter sp.
TATCCGGCAACAAAGGTTTAAACAATGTTAAACAGGAAAAAATTCTCAACGTTTTAAAAGTATATCCAAATCCTGTAGATGATCAGATTAACCTGATCCTTCGGATGGACAGGGAGTCGAACCTTTCTGTGAAGATACTGGATTTGTTGGGCAATGAGATCGTAACCTTATCCAATGAACGGATCGCTGCCGGCGAACAAACAAAAAGCTATACTATTCCTAACCGTTTAAACAGCGGCATTTATTTCCTTAAAATAATGTCGGGCACGGAAACTGTTGTAAAACGCATTTCCGTTTTATAACACCTCTTACAATTGTTCTCCATTTATTTCTTTTTGTATTTTTGAAATCTGAAACCATCGTGGCTTAATCCTTGTTAGCTACATCATTTAAAATACACATCCAGCATGAAGATAATTGCCATAGGTCGCAACTATGCCGAACACGCCAAAGAACTCGACAATCCCATCCCCGACAATCCTGTTATCTTTTTAAAACCCGATACTGCAATACTTAAAGATAATAAACCCTTCTATATTCCTGATTTTTCTTCTGACATCCACTATGAACTCGAAGTGGTTTTAAAAATATGCAAAGAGGGCAAACACATCTCAGAAAAATTTGCCCATAAATATTTTGAAGAACTTGGCTTAGGCATTGATTTTACGGCCCGAGATATTCAGACCGCCCATAAGGCGAAAGGATTACCCTGGGAACTGGCAAAGGCTTTTGACCATTCAGCAGCCATCAGTAACTTCGTTCCTAAAACACAAATCGGGGATATTTACGATTTGCCTTTTCAATTGAAAATTAACGGAGAGACAAAGCAAAACGGCAATACCAGGCATATTTTATTTTCGTTTGAAAAGATAATTTCTTTTGTATCACGCTATATCACTTTAAAAAAAGGCGATCTCATTTTTACCGGCACACCTGAAGGAGTAGGCCGGATTAGTCAGGGCGACAGACTGGAAGCCTGGCTAAAGGAACAACAATTACTTAATTTTGAGATTAAATAGTACTAATGACAAAAAGAAAACTGGCCCTTGCCATTTCGATCCTATTTTCATTAAATGCTTTCGGCCAACAGCTGTTCAGCAGCAGTAATTACCCGCTGGTCGACTTCAAGTCGCCTCTGGATATTGTACCTCCTGCCCTGGCCGGTTCATTTGGCGAACTTCGTGCCAATCATTTTCATTCGGGAATGGATTACCGGACCAATCAACGTCAAGGCTACCCGGTGTATGCCATTGCTGATGGCTATATTTCGCGACTGCGCGTACAGAACAGTGGCTTCGGTCTGGCCTTATATATCAATCACCCAAATGGTTATACTTCCGTCTATGGACACCTGCAACGCTTTGGGCCTAAAATAGCGCAACAAGTGAAGTCTATTCAGTATCAGAAGAGATCTTTTGAAATCGATGAATTTCCCAACGCACGGTTCCTGCCGGTACGCAAGGGCGACGTTATTGCCTATACAGGAAACACAGGCAGTTCCGGTGGTCCACATTTACATTTCGAGATCAGAGATACCAAAACCGAGGCCACGATCAACCCGCAGCTGTTCGGCCTGGAAATACCCGACAACATCCCCCCTGTTATTTACTCCATGTATGTATACCGGTTAAATAAAAAACCGTTTAATGAATTCATCCCCAAGCAATACTTTCAGGTAATTGGCAGCAAAGGAAATTACCACCTGAACAAGGTAAGCACCATTAATCTGAGTGGTGAGGTGGGTTTCGGTATCGTCACGACCGACAAGCACAATGGTGCATCGGGCACGAACGGGGTGTATTCCATAACACTCGAGCTAGACGGCCAGCCGGTCTATACTTCGGCATTAGAGAAGTTCACCTTTGAAAACAGCAAGGCCGTCAACTCCCATATCGATTATCCTACTTATATCAACACGAAAAGAAGGATCCAAAAAAGCTTTGTGGATCCCGGCAACCCGTTAAAAATTTATTACAATCTTGTCAACAACGGAAAGATAGCCTTTACCGATGGCAAGCAGCACCACCTGAAATATACGGTCACCGACGGCAAGGGTAATGAGAGCACGCTAGCCTTTAATGTACAGGCTGATGTTAAGGCGGTGATCAGTGCCCCGGAGCCAGTAAAAGAACTATTTGAGTATTCTTACGCTACGCCTAACGAGTTCAACACGGAAGAGGTAAAGGTTATTATTCCAAAAGGAAGCTTATATAACGACCTGAGTTTCACTTATAAAAGACTGGCAAAGCCCGCTGTAAATGCCTATTCGGTCGTGCACCAGATTCACAATAACCTCACGCCATTGCATACTGGCTTCGAACTTTGGATCAAAGCAGACAGCACCCTCGATAAACACAAGGAAAAGGCGCTGATTGTCAACACGGCTAGATCATCACAGGGTGGATATTTTGAAAACGGTTATGTGAAAGCAAAACCACGTAACTTTGGCAGTTATTTTATTGCTATTGATACCATACCTCCCAGCATTATGCCTGTTAACATTGCGAACGGAAAAAATATGCGCGGCATCAGCAAAATGTCCTTTAAAATAAGGGACAATCTCTCGGGAATTAAAAGCTTTAACGGCTATATCGACGGCAGATGGATATTAATGGAGTTTGACGCCAAAACTGCATCATTATGGCATACCTTTGATGAACACACTGCCCCAGGAAAACATACGTTGGAGGTCATTGTTACTGACATGAAGGACAACAACAGAAATTATTCAATTACTTTTTACAAATAACACTATGAGCGAACTAAAAGAAGGCCAGAAGGCTCCGGCTATTTCCGCAAAAGACCAGAATGGCAATATGGTATCACTTGATCAGTTTAAAGGAAAAACTGTAGTTCTTTATTTTTATCCTAAGGACGATACGCCGGGCTGCACGGCAGAAGCCTGTGATTTCAGGGACAATTATCAGGGATTGGCTGCTAAGGGCATTGTTGTTTTGGGCGTTAGTGTTGATGATCAAAAATCTCATCAAAAATTTGTAGCCAAGCATAGCCTTCCTTTTACGTTATTGGCCGATACGGATCAGAAAATTGTGCAGGATTATGGCGTTTGGGGCGAAAAAAACATGTATGGCAAAAAATACATGGGCACCATCAGGACGACTTTTATCATTGATGAGAATGGCGTGATTGCACACATTATCAAAAAAGTAGACACAGCAAATTCTACTGCTCAGGTCCTGGAATTAATAAACAGCTAGCCAACTGCAATCAATAAAATAGAAAAGGAGCAAATTAATTCGCTCCTTTTCTATTGCACTTCAATATCAAATTAAGCCTTTTTTCCAACCTTATGTCCGGAAACCGCAAAAAACCAGATGTATAAGTAACAAGGCAATACGCTCACAAAGAAAGCCAGCTGGAAATGCATACCGGCATAATCTTTCAGGTAGCCATAAATTAAAGGCCAGATGGCACCACCCGCGATACCCATAATCATTATTGCAGAACCAGTTTTGGTAAACTTACCCAATCCCTTTATCCCCAGAGGGAATATAGCCGGCCACATTAAAGAGTTGGCCAGTCCCAGCAGCCCCACAAATATGACCGATGTATAGCCATCCGTGAAATAAGCGGCGCAAACAAACAGGACTCCTGTGATGGCACAGATTTTAAGTGCTGCCTGTTGGGTAATGTATTTAGGAATCGTAGCAATCCCAATGAAATAACCAACCAGCATGCTCGTCAGCGTTAACGTGGTGAAATACTTACTGATATCGGGACTGATACCGAGTTCTTTGCCATATACCCCAATGATATCACCGGCCATTACTTCTGCAGCCACATAAACAAAAATGCAGAACGCTCCAAGAAACAGATGCGGAAATTGAAAAATTGAAGTCTTGACTGTTTTTGTCTCCTCGCCTTCAATCACCTCTTCTTTATCGACATCAACTTCAGGCAAATTTGAATATTTAATAAACAGTGCAAATGCGACAAATACGATTGCCAACACGATGTAAGGCATGTACACCCGACCTAGAACCTCGGTCAGTAAAGCTTCCCTCTCTGAAAATGTCGTTGCCGCATTGTTGATCTTCGCTTCAATGCCAGAAGCATTTTTAAGGAACAATGTACCCATAATGATCGGTACAATGATTCCTGCAAACTTATTGCATAGTCCCATGATACTGATGCGCTTCGCTGCACTTTCTATCGGCCCAATGATGCTGATATATGGATTAGATGCTGTTTGCAGTAAAGATAAAGCTGCACCCTGGATAAAAATACCGGTTAAAAATAATCCAAAGCTTCTTGAACTTGCCGCAGGAATGAAAACAAGAGATCCTACGCCTAAAATAATTAGTCCAATGACCAATCCGTTTTTGAATCCCAGTTTCTTTAAGATCCATGAGGACGGCAATGCGAGAAAGAAATAAGCAATGTAGGAGGCAAAAGTTACCAAAAAAGCCTCAAAGTCGGTCTTTAGACCACAAGCCAGTTTTAAAAAAGGAATTAATGTACTGTTGGCCCAGGTTACAAAGCCAAAAATAAAGAATAGGGCTCCAATCGTTACAATAGGAGAAATCACTGACGATTTTGATTGGTTTGTCATAATAAGTTCATTAGTTAGTTTGTTTTACGCGCACTTCTTTAACTTTTTTAAAAACTTCAAGCTCTAAAAATATAAATTTTCATTGAATTCTATACTTAATTGACATTTTTCACGCAAACGTTTGCTTAAAAAGCCCTCTTTCCACCAACTTTGCCATTACATGTCACCCCCAAAGGATTTTTAATTACATTTGTGCTATTAATCAACAACCCCAATTAATGAAACATAAAATAAATGAATTAGAAGATATCGCTGCTCAGGTAAGACGGGATATCGTTAGAATGGTACATGCCTGCCAATCGGGCCACCCGGGAGGATCCTTAGGCTGTGCAGATTTTATGACTGCATTGTATTTTGAAATCATGAACCACTCTACTGATTTTAAAATGGACGGAAAGGGCGAAGATTTGTTTTTCCTTTCAAATGGACATATCTCACCTGTTTTCTATAGTGTCCTGGCCAGGTCAGGTTACTTTGAAGTGAGTGAAATGGCTACTTTCAGAAAACTAAACTCCAGGTTGCAAGGCCACCCTACTACTCATGAAGGACTTCCGGGCATCAGAATCGCTTCCGGCTCTTTAGGTCAGGGTATGTCTGTAGCCATCGGTGCAGCTCAGGCGAAAAAATTAAACAAAGATCACTCGACCGTATTTGTCCTGCTTGGCGATGGTGAATTACAGGAAGGCCAAAACTGGGAAGCCATCATGTATGCACCTCACAATAAGGTAGACAATCTGATCGCTTCTGTCGATTATAACGGACAGCAGATAGATGGGCCTACAGAAAAAGTTTTATCTCTGGAGAACCTGCAGGCAAAATTTGAAGCTTTTGGATGGCATGTGATCAATTCCGACGGTAATGATATGGATTCAATTGTTAAAGCGTTGCATTATGCTAAATCATTAACAGGCAAAGGAAAACCAGTTTTAAACCTGATGAGTACCCAAATGGGTTATGGTGTCGATTTCATGATGGGATCACACAAATGGCATGGTGTAGCTCCTAACGACGAGCAGCTCGCGGCGGCCTTAGCTCAATTAAGTAGTACCCTTAAAGATTATTAAGTATGAAAGCTGCGAAGCAGGCTTCATCACCATTAAAAACATAGATACTAGATGAAAAAGTATACATACACTGAAAAAAAAGATACACGTTCTGGCTTTGGAGCAGGATTGCTTGAAGCAGGAAAGAAGAACCCTGAAGTTGTAGCACTTTGTGCTGACCTTGTAGGATCTTTAAAAATGGACGCGTTTATAAAAGAATTTCCTGAGCGTTTTTTCCAGATCGGCATTGCCGAAGCCAATATGATTGGTATTGCTGCCGGCTTAACCATCGGTGGAAAAGTACCGTTTACCGGAACTTTCGCTAACTTTTCTACAGGAAGAGTTTACGATCAGATCCGCCAATCGGTAGCATACTCGGATAAAAACGTAAAGATATGTGCTTCGCATGCAGGCTTAACCCTGGGTGAAGATGGCGCGACCCACCAGATTCTTGAAGATATCGGTTTAATGAAAATGCTGCCTGGCATGACGGTGATCAACACCTGCGACTACAACCAGACTAACGCTGCCACCATTGCAATTGCCGAGCACCACGGCCCGGTATATCTGCGCTTTGGCCGTCCGGTGATTCCTGTATTTACTGATCCTGATCAGAAATTTGAAATAGGAAAAGCCTGGATGGTAAATGAAGGTACCGATGTAACGATCATTGCCACAGGACACATGGTTTGGAAAGCAATTGAGGCCGGTGAAAAATTAGCTGAAATGGGCATCGATGCTGAAATTATCAATATCCACACCATTAAACCTTTGGATGAAGAAGCAGTCCTTAAATCAGTAAAGAAGACCGGCTGTGTGGTTACCTGCGAGGAACATAACAAATACGGAGGTTTAGGTGAAAGTGTTGCAAGGTTACTTTCAACGGAATTGCCAACACCACAGGAATTTGTAGCGGTAAACGATAGCTTTGGGGAAAGCGGCACGCCTGATCAGCTGATGACCAAGTATGGCTTAGACAGTGTAAATATTGTAGAGGCTGCGCAAAAGGTGATTAAAAGAGCCAAAAAAATAATGCTATCGTAAAAAGAATAATGAATGAAGCAGGTTGAAGACGCAGAAATTTTAGAGAAATTCCTAAATGAAAAAACTCGTGATGAAGCCTTTAACCTGCTTCTGCATAAATACCAGCAGAAAATCTACTGGCACATCAGGCGATTAGTCATCGACCATGATGACGCGGATGACCTGGTACAGGATACCTTTATAAAAGTCTGGAAGAACCTGGATAAATTTCGCAGCGACTCACAACTGTATACCTGGATCTATCGCATTGCAACAAATGAGTCCATTACTTTTTTAAACAAAAAGAAACAGCGCAACAATACTCCTTTAGAAGAGGTGTCGGCAGAGCTCGCTGAAACTTTAATAGCCTCTCCTCATTTTAACGGCGACAAGGTTCAGTTAAAACTGCAACAGGCATTGCTTACATTACCCGAAAAACAACGGCTGATATTCAACATGAAATACTTTGATGACTTAAAGTATGATGAGATAGCTGAAATAACAGGCACCAGTGTGGGCGCTTTAAAAGCCTCATTCCATATTGCCGTAAAAAAAGTTGAAAATTTTATGCTAAATGAAGACATTACCTTTTAAACCTTTTGGGATATAAAGTATCAATATATGTGAAATGGATGATAAACTAGGACATAATGATTGGAAAAAGGAAGCTCCTATATTGGCAGGTTTGCCTATGCACCGCCCTTTTTCTGTTCCTGACGACTACTTTGACGATTTGTCACATCGGATATCAAATGGCGTATTTCTAGAGAAACTGCAAAATGAAGTACCCGAGACTGGGCTCACTACACCTGAAAACTATTTTAACGACCTTAATGCGCATATCGGCTCAGCATTATTTACAGCGCGTTTAAAAGCGCTCAACCCGGTTTCCGGCTATGATATTCCTGAAGGCTTTTTTGAACAGCAACAGACTATTATTCTAAACCATCCCCTTAAAAAAGAAAAAAAGGCCTACCGTTCAAAAGTTATTCGTTTATGGCATTCCAGTTTGTTAAAATATGCTTCCGCAGCCTGCTTTATCATACTGAGTACGACAGGGATATATTTTTACCAGCAGCATAGTCAAAATAGTAAAGTTGCTTATGCAGATATGGCTACCGAACAAATACTATACGATATTGATGAGCAGGTAATTATCGATCATATACAGGCCAACGATTTGCAAAAGACAGAGCCAGCTGCTACAGATGTGGCCCTGGAAAATTATATCCTTAACAATTATTCACAGAGCGATCTTGCCACGGATTTATAAATATCACCAAATGAAACCTGCATAAGCTTAGCGCTTACAAACACAATGAATAAGCTTTGCAAGCTTCATCACCATAAAAAATAAATTATATACTGATGAAAAAGTTAATTATCGCTATACTCTTCTTGTTCCCCGCTATGGCAATGGCACAAAAGCCGACCGATCGGAGAAATGAAATAGAATCGTATAAGATTGCCTATTTAACTCACAAACTTGATCTTTCTTCAGATGAAGCAAAGATCTTCTGGCCAATATATAATGCCTGGCAAAAGGAACAAAATGCGCTACGCAAAGAACGTGGGCAAAAGATGATCAGTTTCAGAAAAATCACAGAAATTGAAGAACTTTCTGATACTGAAGTGCAAAACCTCATTGTTAACGACTTCAGCTTTAAGCAGCGCGAATTAAACCTGGAGAAGAAATATTATAATAAGTTAAAATCTAATCTGCCCATTAAAATAGTCGGTAAATTCTACCGGGCCCAGGAAGCCTTTAAAAGGGAACTACTGTCTAAATACAGGAACAATAACTGGCCACAGCGAAATTAATTCGTATTTTTGGCTATGCTTACACAACGCCAGTTATTTTTACAACACAACGCGCAGACAACGTTAGAGCCACTTCTTTTAGAATTCAATAAAGCGCTTGGCATGTATCTCTATGATACGGCAGGCAAAAAATATATGGATTTAATTGCCGGCATTGGCGTAAGCAATGTAGGCCACTGTCATCCGGCAGTTGTTGCCGCTGTTCAGAAACAGGCTGAAAGCTATATGCATATTATGGTTTATGGCGAATTTGTACAAAATCCACAGGTAAATTTTGCGAAAACACTTGCTGACATTTTACCTGCCAATTTAAATTGCACGTATTTTGTAAATTCTGGTGCAGAGGCAGTAGAGGGTGCCATGAAACTGGCCAAGAGATATACCGGCCGTTCAGAGATCATTTCCTGTAAAAATTCGTATCATGGCAGCACCCAGGGAGCACTTAGTCTGATGGGTAATGAGAGGTTTAAACAGGCTTACAGACCGCTCCTGCCGGATATTAGATTCATCGGGTACAATGCTATAGAAGACCTGAAATTAATTACGAGTAATACTGCTGCTGTATTTATCGAAACTGTTCAGGGTGAAGCAGGAATAAGGGTAGCAGATGAAGCCTACTTTGAAGCGCTCAGAACAAAATGTACAGCAACAGGTACTTTGCTGGTACTGGATGAAATACAGTGTGGTTTTGGCCGTACCGGCCGCTTATTTGGCTTTGAACACTTTGATATAGTCCCGGATATACTTTTACTGGCAAAAGGCATTGGGGGGGGGATGCCTATAGGTGCTTTTATCAGCTCCCGGGAAATCATGGCTGCGCTTGCTACAAATCCGATCCTGGGTCATATTACTACGTTTGGCGGGCATCCGGTAAGTTGTGCTGCGGGACTGGCAACTTTAGAAACGATTCTCGCCGAGGGCATTGTTAATGATGTAAACGAAAAGGGCTTGTATTTTAAAGAGTTACTCCGGCACCCCGCCATTAAAGAAGTACGTGGTATTGGCCTTATGATGGCGATTGAGTTTGAAAATTTTGAGATCAACAAAAAGGTTATAGATGGATGTATTTCAGATGGCGTAATCACCGACTGGTTTTTGCATTGCAGCAATGCCATGCGAATAGCTCCCCCACTTATTATCACCCATAAGCAAATTAAAGAGGCCTGCGACATTATATTGGAAAATATATCCAAAGTTACAGCCTAGCTCATTTTTTGCCGCTTGATCAGGTAAGCCTGAAGTATAGGGTAAAAGCCGCGTGCAATGTCGGCGTCTATCATATCAATTTTGTATTGCGTACACTTAAGCTGAATGGCCTGACGGTATTGCTGCATCCCCGATAGGTACGCCTCCTTAACCTTTGAAGTATGTGTTTTTAATACGGCCCCCGTTTCCATATCCACAAACTCATAAGGACGGTTCTCAAACTTAAAATCTACTTCTTTTGCGCTATCCGTTACATTAAAAAGAACCACCTCATGTTTGTTAAATTTCAGGTGCTGTAGCGCGGCAAACAATCCTTCAATATGGTGTTCATTGTGTACAGTATTCAGCATATCACTAAAAACAACCACCAGCGAACGCTTGTGGATCAATTCCGCAATCTGATGCAAAGCCTGCTCAAGGTTAGTTTTTACGTTCAGTTGCTCTGCTTTCAAAATGTCTTCCAGCTTTGCAAACAAAAATTTTTGATGTGTCGTGGTAGATTTGGCCTGGGTATTCAACAGCAGGTGATCGGTAAAAAGACTCAACCCAAATGCATCTCGTTGCCGCTTTAAAAGATAAATCAGTGCAGCGACCGCCTGTACGGAAAAGTTCAGTTTATTATACTCCTTTAAAGGAAAATACATCGAGGATGAAACATCAATGATGAACTGGCAGCGGAGATTGGTCTCTTCTTCATAGCGTTTGCTAAAAAGCTTATCAGTCCTGGCATATAACTTCCAGTCAATATTTCTAACGTTATCGCCAACATTATAAAGCCTGTGCTCAGCAAATTCAACGGAAAAACCATGAAAGGGACTTTTGTGCAGGCCCGTGATAAACCCTTCAACTACTTGCCGCGCAAGCAGCTCCAGATTGGCATTAAAATGTAAACTCGGTTCATCGATGGGCAGCTGCATAGTGTAAATATAAAAAAAGCGTTCATAATGTTATGAACGCTTTTTTATCGGTAACGATTATGTTTATGATATCTGTTTCTCTAATTTTTGTGCCAGGACTGATTTAGGCACTGCACCAACCTGTTTATCCACTACTTCGCCATTTTTAAAGTATAATAAAGCCGGGATGTTACGGATACCAAACTGGGTAGAAATTTGAGGGTTGTTATCCACATTCACCTTTCCTACAACTGCTTTTCCTTCGTATTCTTTCGAGATTTCGTCTACAACAGGACCTACCATGCGACAAGGACCACACCATTCTGCCCAAAAGTCAACTAAAACGGGTTTATCTGATTTTAATACAACTTCCTCGAAGTTAGCATCTGTGATTTCTAAAGCCATAATTCTATTTTTTTATATGAGTTTTCTTTATTTAGCTTGCCTGAGCGTTCCTTGTTCTATTAATGGATAGGTCTCTTGCAGACTACAAATATATAATCAATTGTAGTGCCATCAATCCGGCTAATGCCATTATGACATTAGTTCAACTTTGAACTCACGTTTAAAGCATTTAGTTGTTCCAGAAAATCGTTTGTAGGGTTGATTTTCATTGATTTTGAAGGCAATTTCACCATTACATTCTGCTCCCTGTCGTACACGTCAAAAAGCAGTTGGCAATTTTGTTGCTCTGTTGTTGCTTTATTGTTTTCGAGAATAGCCAGGACCTGGCTCATAAAGTCGTCAGTAACGCGTTCTATCGGCACTTGTATGGTGACACTTTTAGCCAGTTTATCCCTTAATTCGGAAAGGAGATTTATCGAGGTGATTTTAAACTCCCAGTCGCCTTCCTTCCTGAACCGTTCTGCCACCCTTCCCCTGATCTGAAGGAAATACCCGTCTGTTAAAAATTGTTTAAACTTGATAAAGTCGTCCCCAAACAGGGCCAGCTCACTACTATCATCATAGTCTTCAAACAACATGGTCCCAAAAGGCTTTCCGGTTTTTGTCATGCGTTGCGCAGCCACCACTACAAGTCCCCCTACCACCAGCTCCCTGTTCTTTATGGTTTCAAACTCTGCCAGTACCTCTTCATTGGTATCACCGGTTCTGATTTTATTGACAAGAGCCAGATGCTTTACCTTATGCTGGCAGAACTCTTTTAATTCCAGTTTGTAATTATCCAGTGGGTGTCCGGATAAAAAGATCCCTATCGCATCCTTCTCGTATTTCAGTCTGTCTATCAGGCTCCATTCGGGCGCTACCGGCAAGGCGGGTTCCAGAATCAGATCGGCAACAGACCCCCCGAATAAGGACGATTGTGATGAGGATTCATTATTTTGAAAATCATTGGCATACTTAATGACCTTTTCAATGCCATTCATCTTATCGTTGATCCCCACAAAGAAATACTGTGCCCGGTGATAACCAAAGCCATCAAAGGCACCACTGTAGACAAAGCTTTCATAAGCCTTTTTATTTACAGTACGGGTATTTGATCTCCTGGCAAAATCATAAAGATCTTTATACATACCATTTTCCGCACGCTCGTCGATGATACTTTCTACGGCCTTATCTCCTACTCCTTTAATACCCGATAGGCCAAAGCGGACTTCGCCCTGAGCATTTACAGAGAATTTGGTGCCAGACTCATTTACATCCGGGCCAAGTACCTGAACACCCATTTGCTTGCATTCCTCCATAAAAAAGGCTACCTGTTTAATATCGCTCATGTTGTTCGATAATACAGCAGCCATATATTCTGCCGGAAAATGGGCTTTCAAATAGGCAGTCTGGTAAGCGATCCAGGCGTAACAGGTAGAGTGCGATTTGTTGAACGCATAGGAAGCAAATGCTTCCCAATCTTTCCATATCTTTTCTAAAATAACCGGATCATGCCCTTTCTCTGCCGCCTGCTTCACAAACTTCGGCTTCATCTTATCGAGTACTTCCTTTTGCTTTTTACCCATTGCCTTACGTAAAACGTCTGCCTCACCTTTGGTAAAACCAGCAAGTTTCTGGGATAAAAGCATCACCTGCTCCTGATATACGGTAATTCCATAGGTTTCCTTTAGGTACTCCTCGCAGGCATCAAGGTCGTATTTGATCTCTTCCTCGCCGTTCTTTCTGCGTACAAAGCTGGGTATATACTCCAGGGGGCCCGGACGGTACAAGGCATTCATAGCAATCAAATCCGCAAATACAGTAGGTTTCAGTTCCTTCATATACTTTTGCATTCCCGTACTCTCGTACTGGAAGATCCCTATGGTTTCACCCCGCTGGAAAAGTTCGTATGTTTTTGCGTCATCTATTGGAAAATTATCCGGGTCAAGATCAATGTTATGCCTGAATTTCACCAGTTTAACTGTATCCTTGATGAGTGTCAGGGTTTTTAAACCCAAAAAGTCCATTTTCAATAGTCCAGCGCTCTCCACCACAGAGTTATCAAACTGGGTAACATAGAGATCAGAATCCTTTGCGGTCGCCACCGGAACAAAGTTGGTGATGTCGCTTGGGGTAATGATCACCCCGCAGGCATGAATACCGGTGTTCCTTAAGGAGCCTTCGAGGATCTGCGCCTGTTCAAGTGTTTTTGCGCCAAGGTCTTTGGCACCGGCCAACGCTTTAAGCTCCAGAACCTTTTCATATTCATCAGCCCTCAGTGCCTCCTTTAAATTTTTCTCTTCCAGCGTAAAGATCTTGGCCAGCTTCATATTTGGAATCAGCTTAGCGATTTTCTCCGCTTCAAACAGCGGCAGATCCAATACGCGTGCAGTATCCTTAACTGACGATTTGGCGGCCATGGTACCATAGGTGATGATCTGAGCCACCTGATTAGCACCATACTTTTTGATTACATAATCCATAACCCGGCCACGACCCTCATCATCAAAGTCGATATCAATATCAGGCATAGATACCCGGTCTGGGTTAAGGAAGCGCTCAAAAAGAAGGTCGTACTTAATCGGATCAATATTTGTGATACCCAAACAATAGGCTACTGCAGATCCTGCAGCAGAACCCCGGCCAGGCCCTACGGAAACATCCAGGTTCCTGGCTTCCGCAATAAAGTCCTGAACAATCAAAAAATACCCGGGATATCCGGTTTTTTCAATGGTCTGCAACTCGAAATCAAGGCGCTCTGCTATTTCATCAGTGATTTCACCATACCGCTTTTTTGCACCAACATAAGTTAAATGCCGGAGATATTTATTCTCCCCTCTTTTACCACCATCCTCTTCATCCTCCTTTACAAGGAATTCATCAGAGATATCAAATTTTGGTAAAAGCACCTCACGCGCCAGTTTATAGATCTCAATCTTATCTATGATCTCCTGAATGTTCAAAATGGCCTCCGGCAAATCTGCAAACAGGCTTTTCATTTCATCAGGCGACTTAAAATAATATTCCTGATTCGGTAAGCCAAATCTAAAGCCGCGACCGCGGCCTATTGGCGTCGCCTGTTTTTCACCATCCTTAACACACAATAAAATATCATGTGCATTTGCATCTTTTTTATTGATGTAATAGGTATTGTTGGTTGCAATTACCTTAACCCCATGTTTCTTGGCAAGAGTAATCAGGGAAGTATTGACAATATCTTCGTCTTCTTGTCCATGACGCATCAGCTCGATATAAAAATCATCACCAAATTGCGATTTCCACCAAAGCAAAGCCTCTTCCGCCTGTTTCTCCCCAAGATTCAATAACTTGCTTGAAATTTCTCCGTACAAATTACCGGATAAAACGATGATGTCTTCTTTATACTGCTCTATAACCGCCTTGTCTATCCTCGGGATATAATAGAATCCTTTGGTATAAGCGATAGAAGACATTTTAGCCAGGTTATGATACCCCGTTTTATTCCTGGCGAGTAAAACTACCTGGTAACCGTTGTCTTTTCTGCTTTTATCCACATGGTTGTCACATACAAAAAATTCGCAACCCACGATAGGTTTAATAATTTCTTCTTCCGGAGCTTTCCCTTCTTCTATAGCCGTCTGATTTCTGGCTTCTACACCTTTGTTGTGATTTAATACCTGTGCCACAAAATGAAACGCCCCCATCATATTTGCATGATCAGTCATCGCTACAGCAGGCATTTTGAAGCCCGCAGCGGCCTTGATCAGCGAAGGAATGTTGATGGTAGACTGCAGAACAGAAAATTGAGTGTGGTTATGTAAATGCACAAAATTCGCATCAGCCAGTTCCCGCTTGTTCTCAGCCAGGGTACTTTTAGAGATTTTTGGTGCCTCAGTTTGCTGTAAACGTCTCCTGATTTCATCAGAAGCCGATTTAAGGTTAATGTGATTTAAACCAACACGTTCAAATACCTGAGGCGTGCTTTGTTTAAAGCGTTGTATGTAGGCCTGGTCTGCCAGCAATTGTTCTGGTTTGAAGGCATCGATCTTTAGTAACTGCAAAAAACAGCGTGTGGTCGCCTCCACATCGGCTGTGGCATTGTGAGCCTCAGAAAAGGGCTCACCAAAAAGGTATTGATGCAGTTCGGTAAGCGTAGGCAATTTAAACTTACCCCCACGTCCGCCAGGAAGTTTCAGTAGTTCTGCGGTAATTTCGGTACAGGTATCCAGTACGGGCATTTGTGACATTGAACTTTCAATACCCATCCGGTGGAACTCACAACCCATAATGTTTACGTCAAAACCAATGTTTTGGCCAACAACAAATTTGGCTTTGGATAAAGCTATATTGAACTTCTCCAACACTTCGCCCAGCGGTATACCCTGTTCTGTAGCCAGCTCAGTTGAGATCCCATGAATACGCTCGGCATCATAAGGAATATTAAAACCGTCCGGAGTGACGAGGTAGTCCTGGTGCTCTATCAGATTACCGAGGTCGTCATGCAGCTGCCATGCAATCTGAATACACCGTGGCCAATTGTCTGTGTCAGTAATTGGTGCATTCCAATTGCGTGGTAAACCCGTGGTTTCGGTATCAAATATTAAATACATAGCTGGTAATTATTCTCGTTTTCTGACAATCAGAAGGCCGGACAAAAATACGGAATTTTAGCTGTGTTCCATGAAAGCAATTGTAAATTTAAACATGTAGTTTTTCATGCTCCTGGCGGACGGATTTATGCTCCTGAGATACAAGCTTGCTGGTATCATAGCCTTTCTCGTGACAGCGATTTACAATCTCCCTGATCAATTCCTTTGGCAGCTCCGACTTTCTAGACATGATACAAAGTGCCTTGCACCTGGGATGACCAATTACGACATAAGAATAATCTTCAGGAAGCTCGATTACCCAATAATCAAGCTTAAACGGCCATACCAGCTGGGCTTTAAAAGCGGCATTTCCTGTGCCGCGTACCACAAATAGCTTAGATCTGATATATTTTCGGTTTTCTGCTCCAACAACATTATAGGTAGTAAATACGGCATAATAACCATCAGGATGGATCACATAGGTTTCTATTTTTTGTCGCCAGTGTTTATCCATAAAAGTAGGGAAGGAATACAACGAATACCACTTTCCTGCATAAGCCATAATATCTACTCGTTGTACTGGTATGTTGTCCATAGCTTCCG
>CBFGNP010000020.1:0-16038 GCA_965650095.1 uncultured Pedobacter sp.
CTGCCCGCCTCTAATGAAAACGATTGCCCAGGCCAAAAGCAATATGATAACGGTTCTGATCGCGGTAGCTAAATTTGAATCGATACCTTTTATTCCAATTTTAGCGAGGATTGCCGTTAATGCTGCAAAAAAAGCGGAAAGTAAAGCGTAGATCCACCACATACGGTCTGAATTTATGACCAAATATAACCTAATGATTTTTCATCTCTGCTACAAAAAATATTTGAAGAGGGTTTTAATTAGTGGTGGAATAGGTCGATTTCATTCAGACGTGATTCAAAATGGAATCTTCCTTTGGTTTTGCAGATGGGGGGCCTGCGGGCATTTGTAAATCCTCCGGCTTGAATTTCCACCTTCTGTGTGACCAAAGCCAGTACTCGGGCTGCTCACGGATCACAGCTTCCAGATATTGGACATGTCCATCGGTGATCTGATAGGCAGCGGTATTACCCGGGTCATTAAATAGGGGTATGAATGTGCATTTATAGTGTCCTCTTCTTACCAGACGGATATCACAAAATACTACCGCACTATCAGTGGTTTTTGCGAGTTTTTCCGCACCCAGGAAAACTGCAGTCGGCTGATTCAGAAATCTGGTAAAATACTGAATTTCGCTTTTTGCAGGGGTTTGATCACTCGCCAAAACTGTTACCGTACGGTTGTTTTTGTGTGAAGCCAGGATACGCGCTGTGTTGCGCATTGGAATCAGGGTAGCACCAAATCTTGACCGCATACGTTTCAGTACCCTGTCAGCATATTTATTGGATAGGGGCTTGTATACAATAATTCTGGGTTCAATAAAAAGCTGGCTGAACCGAAGGGCGGTAATTTCCCAGTTTCCAAAATGGCCCGACACAGCGATCACACTTTTGCCACAGCTGAATATACCGCTGATCAGCTCAGGATTTGCAAATTTTACTCTTTTTGCGACTTCCGTCTCACTAATCGTTAATAATTTGATGGCTTCCACCATGAGGTCTGCCAGGTATCGGTAATACTTTTTTCGTATCACGACACGTTCTTCGGGAGACTTCTCAGGGAATGCATTCAGCAGGTTCTGGTCGATTATTTTTTTGCGGTATCGCAGCATATTGCCCAATATCAGGTATAGTACATCAGCTATTTTATAAAGAGCCAGGAGCGGAAAAAATGAGAGGAGATAAAGCAGCCCAAAAAGCAGGATGGATAACGTCTTTTTCATGATTCGTTTTCGGTTGATGATCCTAAACAAAAAGAAAATCACAAAGGTTTCGATAATCGTTTTGTTATAGCTTCAGCCTATCCTTTCCATGATCCGGACTTTTTCAAATACCGTATCGTTACATAATATATACCCAAAAGAACCATTGAAACTATAAAAACCTTGTCCCTGATGGCATTGTCATAATGTGTCAACTGAGGATACTTGAAAAGCAGGATAACTATTATCCCGGCCAGCCAAACGGTCTGGGTGTTGTATTCTTTTATCAACCATCTTTTCCCGTTAAACTGCATATTTGAAATGGTCTTACTGATGTTCTTGAGATTGACGAACCACCGGCTTACACCTGAACAGTATTTAGTAAACTCCTGTCCAAATTTATTCTGCAGAAATTGTTCTTCAGCCAACACAATGGCCTGATATATAAATAAGAAAACAGGAATAAAAAAAAACACGAACAACAATGAATTAATTAATATCCCAACACCCAAAAGCATCAAAATATTTCCCACGTACAAGGGATTCCGGCAGTGAGAAAATATTCCTTCTGTAACAAGTTTATCCGCATATACTTCTTTGTTTTTTCCGCCTCTTACAATATAGGCCAGGGCAATCGTTAGTCCCCGGAGAAGTTGCCCCGCAAGGGTTATAGCCAAACCAAGGATGAGCGGGTATAAGTAAAAGTTTGAACCAAAAACAGCTGGCCTGAAAATATATGGGGAAGGAATAAATAACGCAAGGTATAAAAATATGAACAGGACATTCCTGTACTTAAAGAAAAAATTACCAATGGTAAGCATGTTAGTTTTTTATACTGATAAATCCTGAAAAGTTATACCATTTAAAAAATGTTTCTGTATGTGAAAAGCCCGCTTCCCGAAGCATCTTTAGATTTTCACTTAATTTATACGGAATCAGCACATTTTCTAATGCTTCCCTTTTTTGGGAGATTTCCATTTCACTATAGTTATTCCGTCTTTTGTAGTCATAATAGTATTTAATAAAGTTTCTGTTGAACAAGCTGTCTTCGGCCAGGATCTTTTCGAAAATAATAAGGACACCCCCATTAACCAATCCGTCAAATATTTTTTTGATCAATTTCTCCCGGTACAGCGGACGCACAAACTGCAGGGTAAGGCATAAAATTACGACCGAAGCGTTGTCAATTCTCACTTCTGCATGAAGGTCAGCAAGTACCAGCTCATATTGCCTTTTGAAGTGTTTCTGTTTTAATTTAATCTCACATTTCTTTAACATCTCAGCAGAATCATCTACACCTATAAATTTAATGCTTTCATTAATAAATGGATCTAAACCAATCATGGTCGTTCCAGTTGAACAGCCCAGGTCCACGATATTCGTATCCGGTAGTACATGCTCACTTGCCAGTTCAATTATCATCCGCTGCATCTCGTTATAAAATGGTACCGAGCGCTCCACCATATCATCAAAAGCATTCGCAACTGTGGCACCAAATTTAAAATCAGAGGGTTTTTTGATTTCTGCGCTGAACACATGATCTAGATTTTCCTTTTTTTTCATCAGTATGTTATTTGTTTTTTAAAGGTTATGAAGCTTGTAAAGCTTAATCATTGTGTTTTGTAAGAAAGCTTATGCAGGATTTATTAGCTAAGCTATGTTGTTAACTTCTTCAAACTCCGCCGGATCTGAATCCTGAATGTAGTCGTGAAATCTGTAGAAAATCTGAATCAATCAACAAGTAATTGTTGTAAAAGTTTATCTTTTTTACGATTTTCTTCCTGTTTTCGCAGTATTAGGACAGTTAATTTTCTTTAACTTCGCTTTTAACTAACATAAATTATTCGACGATGGGAACTACAGAAAGTCTTAGTAAAAGTGGACATTTAATAGAAAAAGAAAACAAATACGGTGCACACAATTACCACCCTTTGCCTGTAGTACTGGAAAGGGGACAGGGCGTATTCGTTTGGGACGTAGAAGGTAAGAGATATTACGATTTTCTTTCCGCTTACTCAGCTGTGAACCAGGGGCATTGCCACTCCCGAATTGTCAATGCATTAAAACTTCAGGCCGAGCAATTAACGCTTACGTCCCGGGCCTTCTATAACAATAAACTGGGTGATTTTGAAGAATTTATCTGCAGGTTGTTTGGCTTCGATAAAGCTTTGATCATGAATTCCGGTGTTGAAGCTGTAGAAACTGCCATGAAGCTTTGTAGAAAATGGGCTTATCGGGTAAAAGGTATTGCTGAAAACCAGGCAAAAATTGTTTTTGCTAAAGGAAACTTCCATGGCCGGACCATTTCAGTCATCTCTGCATCTGACGACGAAAGTGCAAGAAGAGATTTTGGTCCTTTTGTAGATGGGATAGGTCAGGTCCCATATAACGATGTGGAGGCTTTTGAAAAGTTGTTAGTATCAGATAAAAACATTGCGGGTTTTATAGTAGAACCTATCCAGGGTGAGGCCGGGGTGGTGGTACCCGATAGCGATTACTTGCCTCGCATAAAAGCTTTGTGTAAAACATATCATGTGTTATTTATTGTTGATGAAATCCAAACGGGAATTGCCCGTACTGGAAGTATGTTGGCTTCATACGATGTCGATCTTGAGGATAAAAGTAAGCAGCCCGACGTTTTAATATTAGGAAAAGCCATCTCGGGAGGCGTATTGCCGGTTTCAGCAGTGCTGGCTAGTGACGAAATTATGCTGACGATAAAACCGGGAGAACATGGTTCGACTTATGGAGGCAACCCACTTGCCTGTGCAGTAGCCCAGGAAGCTTTGCAGGTGGTAATTGATGAAAACCTTGCTGAAAACGCCTTTAAACTTGGTGAAATTTTTCGCTCAGGATTGGAACATATTGCAGAAAGAACAGGCATGATTAAGCTGGTAAGAGGTAAAGGCTTGCTCAACGCTATTGTGATTGATAGTTCTGAAGCGTCTGACCTGGCTTGGGACATTTGCCTTAAATTTAAAGAGAATGGCTTGTTAGCAAAACCTACTCATGGCAACAAGATCCGCCTTGCTCCGCCACTGGTCATTACTGAGGAGCAAATAAACGAAAGCCTGGCTATTATTGAAAAATCTTTATTGGAATTTGTGTAAGAATTTATGAGAAAACCGATAAAGCTAATAAAAAACAGATCTGATATTGGCGCAGGTACACGTGGATCGGATATGGGAATAGATGCTATCGAAATCGCCGCAATTAATAAAGGAAGTGAATATTTTAACTGTTTCCCTTTTGTTGATGTAGAAACCCATAACGAAACGATCTATAACAAGGATCGGAATTCTTTTGCCAAAAGAATCGAGCATGTGCTACAGCAATGTACCCGTGTAGCCAAAGTCGTTGAACACAGTTTATCAGAAGGATACTTCCCACTGGTATTTTCCGGGGATCATTCCTCGGCTTTAGGGACAATCAGCGGGATTAAAACTGCGTATCCCGATAAAACGCTCGGTGTGATCTGGCTAGATGCCCATGCCGATTTGCATTCCCCTTATACCTCCCCCTCGGGAAACATACACGGAATGCCGCTGGCTGCCGCATTGGCCAATGATAATTTAGGCTGCCAGGTGAATAAGGTTGAAGGAGAAACCTTGCTTTTCTGGGATAAGTTAAAAACGATCGGAACCAGCGAGCGTAAATTGAACCCAGAACACTTAATCTATTTTGGAGTGAGGGATACCGAAGAAGCCGAGAACATTCAAATCGATAATTTAAGGATTAGAAATTATAGGGTAGAAGAATTACGCTTCAGGGGATTAGAGATCTGCGTACAGGAAGCGCTGAAAAAATTAGCGGATTGCGACCTGATTTATGTTTCTTTCGACGTGGACAGCATGGATTGCGATTTGATCTCCCATGGAACCGGAACCCCTGTTTCAAAAGGGTTTGACCAGCAGGAAATCATTGCCATTGTAAACACAATTATCAGCGGACAGAAAGTGGTATGCTTTGAGGTGGTTGAGGTTAATCCCCTGCTGGATAATAAAGGAAATAAAATGGCTGAAACTGCATTTGAAATATTGGAGCAAATTTATTTTGGTTAAGCCTAAGGGTAGAAGCCGGCAATTGAGACAAAACGTAGAAAAGTTGATTTATACTGTTGTAGTCTAGCTGATTTTTCTATGTTTCTTTGTAAGTACTTGGTTAACAATTTGTCATCACAAGAATCGGAGCGTTTTACAGGTTACTGCAGGTATTCCAGGTGTTGGTGTTGATATTAAATTGGATACCAAGTTTTATTATTTTAATTTGTGTAGATGAATGCGAAACGGTATAAGCTATATAAAGTATTAATAGGCCTGGGGCTTCTTGCCAGTTGCCTGCCGGTATCGGCGCAAAGTCAGGGCGCGAAAAAGCAGCAATCACGACCGAATATTATCATTATTCTGACCGACGATATGGGCTATGGTGATGTCGGGACATTTGGCGGCAATTTTGTGCAGACACCGAATATAGATAAGATTGCAGCCAAGGGGCTAAAGCTTAGTCAATATTATAGTGGCGCTCCAATATGTTCCCCTTCACGGGCAAGCCTCTTTACTGGCATGCATCCCGGAAAATGGAACTTCACCACTTTTCTTGACACTAAAAAACACAACAGAAATGCTGAGCAGATTGATTTTTTGAGCACGGAGGCGCCCTCAATCGCCAGGTTCTTTAAGCAGTCGGGCTATACAACAGGGCATTTTGGAAAGTGGCATATGGGGGGCGGAAGAGATGTAACTGGCGTACCTGGCTTCGATAAATATGGTATTGATGAGCATGCAAGTACTTATGAAAGCCCTGATCCAGATCCCGCAATTACTGCTGCCAACTGGATCTGGTCTGAAAAAGACAGCATCAAACGATGGGATAGAACAAAATATTTCGTGGATAAGACCTTAGATTTCATGAAGCGGCACAAAGGAACGCCTTGTTTTGTGAACCTTTGGCCGGATGATGTGCATACACCATGGGTGCCTACGAGTGGAACTGAATTTAACGGCAAGTTTCCAATGAACCCTCAGGAGGAGGCCGCATTTAAGGGGGTATTGAAAGCATACGATGTCCAAATTGGCCGCTTGCTTGACGGATTGAAAGAGATGGGACTTGCAGAAAATACCATCATCATCTTTACCAGTGACAACGGACCAGCTCCGAGCTTTAGGGGAAGCAGGAGCGGCGGTTTTCGGGGAGCCAAAGCTTCCCTGTATGAGGGAGGAATCCGTATGCCCTTTATCATCAGTTGGCCCGGACATATCCCTGCCGGCAAAACCGATGAAGGTTCTGAGTTGAATGCAACCGATTTATTACCCTCGCTAGCAAGGATGGCCGGTGTTAAGCTTCCTCATAACTACCGGGGAGATGGCATTGACCGGTCCGAGCTTTTGCTGGGCAAGCCCTCGTTAAGGAAAAAGGATATGTACTGGGAATACGGAAGAAATGACATCGCTTATGGCTTCCCGAAAGGCCGCGACAGGAGCCCGAGACTGGCTATACGATCCGGTGAATGGAAGCTTTTGATGGATAGCGATGGCCGTAAAATTGAGCTTTACAATATTGTCAGGGATGCTAAAGAGACCACTAACCTGGAAGCTGAAAAGGTAAAGATAAGAGAGCAGCTGAGTGGTAAATTGATGGCGTGGTGGAAATCGCTCCCAAAACTAAGTGCGAACTAATCTTTTACGAATACCTATTAATCAGGTGAAAAAATGAAAATAAAATCGAAACTGATTCCTATTTGTGCATCAATTGCTTTACTCATCCTGGCACAATCCTTTACCAAAAATGCCGGCAATGAACAAAAAGCGAAATCAAAACCTCCGCAATCCCGGCCGAATATTGTGATTGTAATGGCTGACGACCTGGACAGCAGGCAACTGAGCTGTTACGGTGGGAAAAATCTGCAGACGAGAAACATAGACGCATTGGCGTCCGAAGGGATGAAATTTGAGCAAATCATCTGTTCGGAGGCGATGTGCGTGCCGACCAGGGCATCCCTGTTTACAGGGCTTTTCCCAATGAGACACGGTTCTTTTCAGAACCATAAATCAGTTTATAATACCGGACTAAAAAGTATTTGCCAGTATCTGAAAGCCCAAAATTATAGTGTTGCCCTAACTGGAAAAAACCATAGTACTAAACCTGAATCGGTATTCCCATTTGAGTTTATTAAGGGATTTCAGCCCAACTGTGTTTCAGCAAATGATGATTATCAACTTGACAGCATCAGAACATTTATCACTCGAAAGAACGCAGATCCGTTTTGCCTTTTTGTCATGAGCATTAACCCACATGCGCCCTGGGTATCGGGCGATCCGACAGAGTTTGACCCTGATAAAATAGTCCTTCCACCACACATGGTGGACACGAGGGATGTACGGGAGCTGTATTGTAAGTATCTGGCGGAAGTCAGACGATTGGACAATCAGGTCGGTGACATTAGAAATCTTTTGAAAGAAACGGGACAGGATAAAAATACCATCTTTATATTTCTGGGAGAACAGGGGCCACAGTTTCCCGGCGGGAAATGGACCTTGTACGACAATGGTCTGAAAAGTTCCATGATTGTGAAATGGCCGGGAAAAGTAAAGGCTAATGTGACCACAGATGCCATCGTACAATATGAGGACATCACTCCGACATTGATCGATATTGCAGAAGGTAAACCCATCAAAGGATTGGATGGACGTAGCTTTTTACCCGTGCTTACTGGTAAAAGCAATTCGCATAGAACCGAAGCTTTCGGAATACACAACAACATACCTGAAGGTACACCTTATCCAATGAGATCGGTTCGTGATCATCACTATAAATTGGTGATGAACCTTTTGTCTGATCAGCCATATTATATCAAGTATATGATGAATCCTGCAAATAAGAAGAGCTATTGGAATGCATGGGTAACCCAGGCGCAAACCTCGTCGGAAACAAAGAGACTGGTAGACAGAATCACCACGAAACCCGCTTTAGAACTTTATGATCTGCAAAAAGATCCTTATGAGTTAAACAACATCGCTGGAGACAAAAAGTACGAAAAGCTTGTTCAGGCTTATGAATTGAAACTAAAGAACTGGATGGAGCAACAAAATGATCCGGGTGCTTCCGTCGATCGTGTATACTCAAGGTAGAGCGATGCTCTATATAGATCAGGAAGTTTTTCTGTGGAGAAAAAAGCTGTCTAGGGCATGGTCCAGGCTAGGCATAAGGATACCGCGACTGCTTTTCAGCGCACTGAATAATGGGCGCTCGGCCTGGAAACCGAGGTCGGCAAGAGTTGAGGGTATCAAGAGCGCCTGATTAAAGCCAGCGCGTGCAGTTACTTCTTTTGCCAGATCAAACCAGCTCACTGTACCATAATTGGTAAGGTGCCAGATACCGGACTCGTCATCAATCATCAGATCTATCGTGCGGTCGACCAGGTCAGGAACATAGGTCGGTGAGATGAAAACATCTTCCGCAATTCTTAAGGTCCGTTTTTCCTGTAAAGACCGGAGCGTTTCGTATACGAAGTTGTATTGGTCCCAGGGCCCGAAGAAAGCACTCGTCCTGATGATCAGGGCCTCCTGATTTTTGTTTAAAACCTCATGTTCTGCAGCTGCCTTACTTAAACCATAAACATTAAGCGGATTTACAATGTCCTCTTCAAGGTATTCTGCTTGTTTTCTTCCATCGAAAACAAGATCGGAAGAAAACGTTACTAACTTAACACCATATTTTTTGCAGCATGATGCCAGATTTCCTGGTCCCATGGTATTGCTCAAAAAACAATCGCGATATTCGAGCTCAGCAGCATCAACATTTACATATCCTGCGGCATTAAGGACCGCCCAGGGCCTATGTCTTTGAATTACATCTTCAATCTGCCCGGGATAGATCAGGTTGACCTCATTTTTCACAGGTGCAACATAGTTGATGTCGCGCCGGATACAAGCCCTCATCAATGCATTGCCCAGGGTGCCGCTTGCGCCGATGATCAGAACTGGAGGGCTGTTTCTGCTGGTTACCTTATGTTTAAAAAGTGCCCGGTCGGGATAGATGATCCTGCTTTCATTCTCCCACCATCCTTCTCCGTTCAATACCGGGTGCTGGTAGTTCCTTCCGCTAGCCAGATGTTTAACCATTTTGGAAAGTGCGGTTGCCCTGGGGCTGCGTGAGCTGATATCAAAAGTGCCACTCTCATAGTTTCCTGCGGGGAGCGTTAGTAAACTATCCCAGCCATAAGCCCCAAATAACGACCATACCGTTACCGCACGGATATCCACACGCTCTCTTTCCAGCTCATTTGCTGCCTTCCAGATGTTGTTTAACCACCTTAGCTGATCTTCCCTGCCGCAATATAGGTGGGCTTCGGTAATTGCCATAGGCACCTTGTACCGGTCCCAGGCTTCCCGTAAGACTGCTTTTGCTCCTTGAGGTTTGACTGCTGCTACCCGTATGGCTTCGACGTCTGCATAGCTGCACTTTCCGTTACCGCCGTGTAAATGTTTCGGATAGCCATCAGTCTGCTCGTCAAGATAACGCTCAGAGGTAATGTAATGGTTAAAACCCATGATATCGGGAATGGTAAGATGGGCTATGAAAAAATCTAGTTCTAATTCGCCAATACCATTTGCGATGAGGTGGTTAAACATCGGATGGTCCCTATTGATCCTTCCACAGATCAGGTCCAGTCCAAGCCACCGGCGTTCATTCTCAAAGTCTGCCTGATACTGCAAGCCGGGACTGCTGTACACCTTTCCCAGGTCTTCAGTATGGACCAATTGAGCAAGTGGGTTAATTTCTCTGATGGCCTGCATCGCCTTAACCGTGGCCTTGCATTCGTTGACGAGGATCCTTAAAAAAGTTTTTTCATTAGCTGCATGCGGATGCCAGAACCCGTAAAGTCCGCAGAATCTGGCAGTGGTAAGCGGTTCATTTACAGGGGTGAAGTGGTTGATCCATGGAAATTTCAATGCAACCTGCCGGGCATACCTGGCCAGACCCTCCTCAAAGGTAGGGTCAGTGAGCCTCACATATTTTGGCCCGCTGCCATGATGTACCAATCCTGCGATTACATCAACGCTGTTTTCTTTCAGAAATGATAAATTATCGGCTATTACGCCCCAATCTGTGATTGCAACTTCCCGCTGGTGTTCTTCCCATAAAACGGGATACCTGACTTTTTTGATACCCAGCTCAGCTATGAGTTGCGGATCGTTTATTCTGTCGTAATGTCCCTGGTAAACCAGCTGATTAAAATACTGATCTTTAACCCTGTTGATGGTGCATTCAATGCCGCCCCAGACTTCCATGATCTGTCGTAATTAAGTATCTGTTCGCCGTTATTCCGCTGGTAATCTTTTTGAATGTTGACAGGGCCTGCGCAACAACCTGATCCATGTTGTAATATTTATAGGTAGCCAGCCGTCCAACAAAATGAGTGCTGTTTAATTTTTTTGCCAGGTCTTCGTACTTGCGGTAAAGCTCCGCATTATCCGGTTTCGGAATAGGGTAGTAGGGATCTCCCTCTGCTTTTGGAAACTCATATACGACAGAGGTCTTACTGTGTTTCTGGCCACTCAGATATTTGAATTCCGTTATCCTCGTAAAAGCATAATCATTTGGATAGTTTATCGTTCCGGTTTCTTGAAATACTTCCTGATCATAGGTCTCAAACTTAAACTCAATTGAGCGGTAAGGGAGCTTCCCATACCGGTAATTGAAAAACTCATCTATCGGACCAGTGAAGATCAGCTCTTTATAGCCGATTTCATTGATGATGTCTTTATAATCCGTATTTAACATGATGTTGATAAACGGATGGTTGAGCATCTGCTCAAACATTTTTGTATAGCCATGTAAGGGCATAGCCTGATAAGTATCTGTAAAGTACCTGTTGTCTTTATTGGTTCGTGTCGGAATCCTCGCCGTAACTGAGGCGTTGAGTTCAGAAGGATCTAAGTCCCACTGCTTTTTGGTATATCCTTTAAAAAACTTTTCGTACAATTCCCTTCCAACGGCATTAACAACAACATCTTCGGATGTGCTTACCTCTTTCCGTTTTTCTGAACAGGATTCGAAAAAACTGCGCAGCTCATCGCTGGACAAATTTAATCCATACATGCTGTTAATGGTGTTGAGGTTAATGGGGATGGGGAACAGCTGCCCGTCTACATTAGCCAGTACGCGATGCTGATAGTTTCTCCATTTTGTAAACTGCGACAGATAGTCGAAAACCTGCTTGCTGTTGGTGTGAAAAATATGAGGGCCATATTTATGGACCAGGACTCCGGACTCGTCATAATGGTCATAGGCATTCCCGCCTATGTGATTTCGTTTGTCGATGATTAACACTTTTTTATTGGCCTGGCTGGCCAACCTTTCTGCCAGCACGCTTCCTGCGAATCCAGCTCCCACTATCAAATAATCATACATAAATTAACTCGCTATAGAGATTGTGTTGTTGTTTACGTTCAATGTACTGCGGATCTGTTTCCGCATTTCCATATAAGTGTCGTCCCAGGAAATACTACTTAAAAATTGATCTACATTGCTGAGCCATGCTTTATGTTTAGGTTGCTTTAATTCGAGCGCGATTGCCTCAATAAATTCATTTGCTCCAGCGGCAATAGAAACCAGCTTTTTGATGCCGTATGGTTTGATCACGTCTTTTATCGAAGTAGAAACCACCGGAATGCCGGCTGCGAGATATTCCGGGGTTTTGGTTGGACTAATATAACGCGTTGAATCATTCAGCAAAAAAGGAATCAAGGCCACATCCCAGCCCGAGAGGTAGGCCGGCAGCTCCGCATATGATTTTTGTCCCAGATAGTGAATATTTGGATTTTTTGGAAGGGTAGCCTCATCAATTTTTACTACAGGTCCAATTAATATCAGTTGCCAGTCTGGGCGTTGTTCTGCGATCCCCCTAATCAATTCAATATCAAACCTTTCATCAATTACCCCGTAAAAACCAATTTTCGGCCCCCTAATGCAAGCCTGATCGCCCGGTTCCCCGCGCTGTTTCCTTGCTCTTGCGAAATGTTCCTTCTCGATGCTGCTGGGAAAAGGAAAAATATTGTTATGCTGGTCTTTCTTCGCCTCATATAAGGAATGCCCGCCGGTAAAAACCAGATCCGCTCTGCTCATCAGTTTTTTTTCGAATCCTGGTAATTCTTCAGGTGCGAACTTGAAGGCGGACAGTTCGTCCATACAGTCATAGATGGTCAGTTTTGGTTTGTATTTCTCTGAAAACTCAAGAGCCATGGGTGTATAATACCAGAATATCCAGTCTTCTAACACAGCATCTTTGAAAAAACCGGCTAACAATGTCGTTATCGCTGAGACCGTCCCCTTTCTATCCGTTTTATGTTTACCCAAATGAGGCGTAATGACCCGCAATTTTTCTCCCCTATTAGAAATGTTTAAATGATCTTCCTGATCTGAATCAAAATGCGGTTCTTCAAAAAAGTAAACATTCATGTCCTTTCCAAATCGACTCAGTAGGTGTTGTGGACGCTGAAATACAAAGTCCCATCTCAAATGTGAAAAACACATAAGATTTCTAGGCGGAGTTTCAATTGAGCTTTTCATAGTAGGTTTTTAAAAGTTAATACAATAGTTAGCAGGAGTAGCCGGAATTGTTTAAGGATTCCTTTAGATATTTAAACAACAACCGCTAAACAGGCCATATTGTTTCTGATTTATATACGTGTTTTAACGGAAAAAGGCTCTTTACTATAGGTAGAAATACGTAATAACGTTAAAGAGGGGAATCAAAGAAAAATTTCCGGTTAGCAGCCAATTAGCTGGGATAAATACCTGTTTTTAGGAGCGAAGTTCCCAATTAAAGGAATCAAACTACTCGAAAGTGTCTTTTTGAAATGACATTGCACTCTTAGAATGAGGTATTTCGGCCTGCGGCCTGGTTTCAGAAGGGTCCGATCAGATTTCACCTGCACTGCATGGAACAAAAATTGTGATTTTTCTGTTGTGAAAGAAGATATCCATTGGGTAGATGCTGTCCCTTAAACTTGCTACTATGAATAATTCCCACCCAAATTATAGTTTAACAAAGTGCAAAAACGATACGGAAACTGATGAGGGCTTCATTAATCCGTTGCCAAGGGCGGTGTTGCGGCCAAATTCATTTGTACTGTTAGATGGAAGCTGGAACTTTGAACATGATCCCAGAAATAGGGGCCTTGCTGAGGCCTGGTATGTTTCGCATAAATACACCGGGACGGCAGACTGGCCGGGCAGCGTTGAGTCGCATATGGTTGCTTTAGACCCGACTATCGGCCACTGGCGTGATCAGGTCATCGTTTGGTATGAAAGGTGTTTCCCCCTTCCTGATCTGGAGGAAAAATCGCCGAATTCACAGTTGCAATTAACTTTTGGTGCCTGTGGATATGCCACCAAAGTATGGCTTAACGGCCTTCCTTTAAAAACAATTGAAGGAGAGGAAAGGCACGTTGGTGGCTACACTTCTTTTTCCTACGAACTTGATGACATCATATTGGTCGCCGAAAACCGGCTTACGGTGCGCATACAAGGTACAATGGATGCAGATACGCCCCGGGGCAAGCAAGAGTCAGTTGTTTACAAACGAGGTGGAATCTGGTACCAGACCTATACTGGAGGAGTGCGCAGTATCTGGCTGGAGACCGTAGAGCGGAACCGGCTTCGTTCCAGAATTGGGGTGGTTAGCCTGGTTGAAGATAATCTGGTACGCTTGAATTTAACAACCCGGATCCACAATCCGGGCCATTACACCATTAGATTGCGGGTATTCCATAAGAATCAGGAAAGCGATCAGCCAATTGCTGAAGATAATTATCCGCTGCTTTTGGAGGCTGGCCAGAAGCAACAGCGCCTGGTCATCGAAATTCCTGATGTTAAGTTGTGGTCAATTGATTCGCCGCACCTGTACCGGCTTAAGGCGCAGCTAATTGATAAAGATGGTTATGTTGCCGAGATTGAAGCTCGTTTTGGCCTGAGAAAGGTTGAAGCCCGCGGCTCAGCGGTTTATCTAAATAACAAGCCAATTTATTTAAACGGTATTCTTTATCAGCCGGGTATCGCGGGGTATGAAGAGATCAAGCGGCATATGCATGCGATGAAACAGCTGGGCTGTAACATGGTGAGGATCCACATCGCAGGTGTAGATCCGCGGATCTACAATCTTGCAGATAAGCTTGGGCTGTTGCTGTGGGTAGAAGTTCCCAGTCCCCACCGGTCAACGGTCAAAAGCAGGGAAAATCATAAGGGTGAGCTCTTCAGGATGCTTGATGTTGTTGGTACGCATCCATCGGTTATCATATGGAGCCTGTATAATGAGAGCTGGGGTGCACAGGATATTGCCACAAACAGAGCCACGCAAAAATACATTGTAGACATGTATCATTTTATGAAACTTGCGCATCCTCAGTTCTTAGTGGTTGACAATGACGGCTGGCAACATATCTCCTATCTTGGACGTTTGAAAAGTGATCTGTTAACCGCTCATCTATATACACCTGACCGGGAAAAATGGGAAGAGATGCTGGATAATCTAATCGCAGACCGCCCGGACAATGTTACGGCTTTGCCACTTATTGTTGGTGATCCTTTCTTTTTTCGCAGGCAAATGCCGCTGATCATTAGTGAGTGGGGGGGCTTCGGCTTTGTAGACTATGGGGGGCCACAGGACGATATGGAACGGGCAGAAAAAATTAAGCTTTTTAAAAAGGAGCTGAGAAAGCGCCCTATAGCAGGAGACGTTTATACACAGGCAACAGATATTGAGGAGGAAAAGAACGGCCTGATCGATTTTAACACCGGTACCCTGCAGGTTCCGCCTGGTCTGTTCGACTCCCCATAGTGTCCCGGAAACTAGCTCCCTGGTTCATGCACAGTTTAATAAAAGGTATAGCACTTTTTGGTAGCGCTTGCCCAAAGAAAAAGAGCGGCTTAGGTGGTTTAAATATCTGTTAGAAAATATCCGCAGGGATGGTCTTTCTCCAGGATGGGGAGGGCAACATTGAACACTTTCAACTCGCCACCCAGATAGCCCTGCAATTTTCCTGAATGGGCGTGCCCGTGAAAAGCTGCAGTTATATTTCTTCGAACAAGTGGTTCTGCGAGTCTGGAGCAGCCGAGGAAGGGATATATGGTTTCCGGCTCGCCAATAACCGTTTCAACAATAGGGGAGTAATGCATTACTGCAACTTTTTTGATCTGGCCATGTTCCTGGTCAAGTCGTGCCAGGGCCCGGTCCAGCAGCAAGGCCTCGTTCACAGCTTCCTGCACAAAAGATTTCATTGCACTTTCCCCGAACATAGAAAGCATATGATTGTCAAATCCTCCGCCAAAACCTTTTATTCCGGCAAATCCAATACCTTCAACAACTACAGATTCGCCGTCAAGTATATACGTGTTATGCGTTTGCAGCCGGTGTCTGATTAGCTTCTCTCTTCCTTTTTCGTAGTCATGATTGCCAAGGACGGCAATTACCGGAATGGTGCATTGTTTCAATTCTTCTGCCAGTACTGCAGCTTCGGCTTCATCGCCTGTATTAGTGAGGTCACCGGCTATGACGAGCACTTTTGCTACGGCTGAAATTTGCCTGAAACAATCAGCCCACTTTCCTTTGTCCGTTTCGCGTACATGGATATCTGCCATGGCCGCGATCTTTACTGTTTTTATTTCTGTCTCACTCATGTTAAGTCGTTTTGATGGTGCTTACCTTATAATTCCAGTTTCTAATGTCTACTTCATATTGAGTTTGGTCTATGACGGGACCTCGGCAGACTTTTTCGACGGCGGGAGGGATTTCATACTGCTCCCTGGCACGTTCCATTAAAGTATCAAACAACCATTTTGGGATGATGTCGCGGTAA
>CBFGNP010000021.1:0-15372 GCA_965650095.1 uncultured Pedobacter sp.
TACAACATTAAAAATATAACCCGCTAAACTAATTAAACCTGTTCCCTGGGAAACTTAAGCACCTCAAATAAAGATGATGCCATTAAGAAAGTACTAGAGGAAAGACGAAGAGAGATGCCTTTCGTGCAACGCTGGTTTGACATCAGAAGGTACAATAACAATGATGACCCGAATGATGATGTATTGCTGACCAGGACGTTCTATCCGTATACGGGGACCAATGTCTTATTCAATGAGCCGGTTAAAACCTATACTTTACCAAAAAACTCCAGGAAGTTTGCCAGCCCGATCCCTAAGACTGAAATCATTTCAAGTAACGGAGCAATACAACAAAACACTTATTAATCAAATCTTTAAGTGCTTATAGTATTTAATCTGTAAGCACTTGTTTACCATTAAAATAAATGATGATGAATTTGAAAAGAATTATTTTAGGAGGGATGCTGATAGCAGTTATTTTTCTTAACAGCACATCTGATGGCTTTGCCCAAAGAAATAACAAAAGTGAAATCATTACCGATAAAGGGCAGCTGGCTAAATTAAAAGCAGCTGTAGAAGCAAGCATCGACAGCCCGACGGTACATCAAAAATACATTAAAGCAATGGGTACAGAAAACCCGGAACTGGAAAAGCAATATAAGGCCTGGTTGCAGAAATATCCAACATCGGCGATGGTGCCCTATTCAATTGCGAAGGCGTATCTGGATGAGGAAAGTCCTAAGGCCAAACCCTATTTGTTAAAGGCGGTAGCGATTGATCCTAAGTTTACAGAAGCCTGGGGAGGATTGTGGATTGACGGAGAGCGCTGGGGCGACTTTAAAGTTTCAGGCAATTACCTGGCTAAAGCAGCAGCATCAGACCCTTCCAACCCAAATTACGCATTTTATTATGCATCGTCATTCAACGATACCGATGAAGCAAAATGGAAAGAAATGAGCCTGGATGTGGCCAAACGCTTTCCTGCGCATGAACGTGGGGCACAGGCTTTGTACTGGCTGGCAGCCCGTTCTAAAAAAACAGCCGAGAAAATGAAATACTTTGAACTGCTACACGATAGTTATGCACCTGAAAAGTTCAACTGGTCTGGCAGCGGCATGTCTTCCTATTTTAATATCCTCCTTTCTGAAGATCCTCAAAACGCCCTGATATTGGCACAGGAAATGGTAAAAAAAGAGAAGGAAGAGAAAAAGCAATGGCCTGATCTTGTATTGCAGGCCCAAACAGTAGTTCAGGCCCGGACACTACTGAACCAGAAGAAAGGTGCCGAAGCATTGACGGTATTGAAACAGTTAAAGCTATCCAAGTACTCGCAGTTTAAAACAGATTTAGCCCTGTTAAAAGCTAAGGCCGATGACCTAGCCGGTAACACCAAAGCCGCTTACGACAGTTTAATTGTCACATTTGCGAAAACACCTGAAGTTGCGTTAAAGACCACCATAACTGCTTATGGTGCCAAACTTGGTAAAGACGAAAGCAGGACAACTACCGATATCTGGAACCGTTTGGACGCAGTTTCAACAGCCGCTACTACATTTAACGGTTTAAAGCGTTACCTGACGCCTGGAACAGCCTCGCTTGCAGATTACAAGGGGAAGGTGATACTGTTAACTTATTGGTTTCCAGGCTGCGGCCCATGCCGAGGAGAGTTTCCACACTTTGAACACGTTGTCAAAAAGTTCAAAGGTCAGGATCTTGAATATCTGGGCATCAATATCGTTTCCAAGCAAAATGACTATGTGGTACCATTTATAAAAAGCAGCGGGTATAGCTTTACACCGCTGGAAGAAGTAGAAGGAAGGGCAAAAGGAAACCTGGATAACCGCAATGCAGCACCGATGAACTTCCTGATCGACAAGGAAGGACGACTGATCTTTTCTAATTTCAGAACAGATGGGGACAATGAGGATGATCTGGAGCTCATGATCCGTTTGCTTCTTGAGCACAGCGCATAAAAAATAATACCTTAAAATAACATATGACCTAACACAGCGATTGTGAAAACTTAGGCATCCTTTTAAATTTTAACAAAGTAATATACATATGAAAAATTTTTGTCGTGTTTTGAGTTGCCTGCTGCTGCTGTCTTTTGGATCTGTTGGCCAGGTATCAAAAAAAACCTCTTATGAGATCAATGGTTCAATAAAAGGCTTGAACAGCGAGCCGGTTTACATCATGGTTTCTCCATCGGATAATAGCAGAAAGTATGATACCCTTCTCACTAAAAGTGTTGGTGATCAATTCAAATTTGTGGGTAACATTAAAGAGCAACGCAGGGCAGAGTTGTATATAGGCCACCTTCGCTCTCGTAAAACTGCCAGTCTTTTTCTGGAGCCTGGAAAAATTCAGGTTCGTGGAAATATTGACTCTCTGAGTTATTTGTCTGTGACAGGAACAAAAACAAATAATGAGCTAACCGAAACGCAACGCTATCTGGCGCCTATTTATGACCGCAGATCTGCGCTCTTTCAGAAGAGGAGAAGCTTGGGACAAAATGATGCTGAGGCTGTGAGGTTGACGAAAGTTGCTGAAAGCAAAACAGATTCGATAAACGCATATAAAGTTCGTTTTATGGAGACCCATCCTGCCTCTGAGATCAGTCATGGCTATTTATATGTGCTCCAGGATGATTTACCTACAGAAACAGCGGAACGCATCTTTAATAGTTTTTCTTCGGAATGGAAAGGGTCCCCCGAGGGTAAAAATATCTATTCCAAGCTTCAGGCAACTAAAATGGTGGCAGTTGGGAAGAAAGCACCAGATTTTACCTCAACAGATATGAGTGGCGTAAAGGTTAAGCTAAGTGACTTTAAAGGGAAATACGTCTTGCTTGAATTCTGGGCCAACTGGTGTGTTCCCTGCAGGGCTTTAAATCCTCATCTAAAAGAGGTATATGGTAAATTTAAGGACAAAGGCTTCACGATAGTCCAATATTCTGTCGATGTAAAAAAGGATGAACGTAAATGGAAAGATGCCATCAGGCAGGATGGCGTGACCTGGACCCAGCTATGCGATCTGTCAAATGGCCAGGCTCCGGTGGCAGCACTTTATGGCGTGCAGCCTATTCCTGACAGCTTTTTAATTTCTCCTGATGGTACGATTTTGGGAAGAAGATTAAGCCCGAAAGAGCTGGAAGAGGAGTTGGCAAAGCGGTTGAATTAACAGAAAAAGAATTTCCGTTTTACATTAATAAAAAAGCAGGCAACGTTTTACAACAATTGCCTGCTTTTATCATTTTATAATTTACCCGACCTGTTATGATTTAATGACTACACTAAAATTCACATCTTCAGGTGGGATACAGGTAGTATCATCACATGCACCAAAGTTTATCGATCCTTTTATCATAGTTTGAGTTTTGGATTTCAGTTTTACCTTCTGTTGAAAAACGGCTTGTTTTTCAAAGTAACCCACTTTCATATCAAACATCTTTTCAAATTTCACGATAGGTTTCGACTCCTGTGTTTTTCCTACCAGGGTGTATTGACTCGATGGAGCAAAAGTGAATACCGTTTTAGTGGGGCCTCCATCGGCAATATGCTGTGAATACATGTGCCAACCTTCGTCAATGATCGCCTTAAAATAGACGATGGCTTCAGTAGCACTCACTTTTTTGGCGGCGTAACTCCATTTAACGGGTTTTAAAATCTGTGCTTTCAAGGCCCCTGCCGAGCCTAGCAGGAACAGAACGATCATTAGCTTTTTCATAGGTTATTTTGGTTATTATTTACATTTTTAGTTGTTAAAAAGCTCTTCTAATTTCTTATTCAGGATCTCTCCTCTCAGGTCTTTGGCAATAATCTTGCCCTGAGGATCTATCAGCAATGTACTTGGGATCCCCATGATTCCGTAATAAGTAGAAACCTCATTTTTCCAGCCTTTCAAGTCCGACAATTGTGTCCATGGCATGCCGTCATCTTTGATTGCCTTTTTCCAGTTATCCCCTTTGTCATCCAGGGAGATACCCACAACGGTAAAGTTTTTGTCTTTATATGTGTTATAAGCCTTCAATACGTTCGGGTTTTCTGCACGACATGGTCCGCACCAGCTCGCCCAGAAATCAACCAGTACATATTTACCCTTGAAATCTGAGAAAGACACCGGTTTTCCGTTTACGTCATTTTGCGTAAAGTTTAACATCGGTTCCCCTATAGCACTGCGTTTCAGTACAGCCAGACGTTCTGCCAGTCGCTTACCACTTGCGCTGGCTTTAGCTTTTGGACCCAAAAGATTGTAGACAGACACGATATCTTTATAGTTACCCATACCTGCCCTGTCTGTAACCATAGTCAGGCTCACCACACTCTCCGGGTGCGAGGCAATATATTGATTCTGCAGTTGACGGATCTGACCTCTGATATCAGCTATCTGCTCTTCAAGGGCAAGCTGCTCTTCTTTACTACCCTTTCCATACTTATGGTATAAAGGCATCAGCTGATCATCCACGGATTTTATAGAAGCTTCAAAGGCATCAGCCTCGTCCTGTGTTTTTGACCCTGTTACTTTCAGGGCATGCAGAGAATCGGCCGTACCTTTTATAGCGATGTTCCCCGGTTCAAGATACAGCCATGCGGCCTGTTTGGGAAACATCATTGTTACTTTTTGTGGCTCAGAAAATTTAGCTATCCAGCTAAACTTTCCGTTTGTTGTTTTGATGGTATCCGTTTTCGATTCGGCTCCCTCAAAATAATAGACGTTAACGTCTACATCGCCCAGGCCTCTAATATCGCCCGTTACTTTTGCCTGCTGGCCAAAAGCGGAACAGGCCATACACAGCATGCCGGCGGCTGCTAATGATTTTAATACTTTCATAGTCATGATTTTTACAGTTTTTTTGAAAAAAATTAAGTTTAGTTTACTAATGCAATACCTCTGCAAGCTTATCGTCTATCTCTTTTTCGTTTATGGTATGTACCAGGATTTTCCCACTCTTATCCAGCAGGACATAGCAAGGCAGTGATGGAATTTGGTATAGCGTTGCGACCTTGGCCGTCATATTTTTGATCGGAAATTCATCGCAAACCTGAATCCATGGCATTTGTTCCTGGTCCATGGCTTTAAACCAGTCTTTCCATTTGCTATCGTTTGAAACACTCAAAATTTCAAAACCCTTACCTTTATATTTCTGATAGACCTGCTTCCAATGCGGAATGGCTTCCCTGCAAGGTTTACACCAGCTGGCCCAAAAATCAATCATCACATATTTATCCTTCAGGGAAGAAAGTGAAAAAGCCGTACTATCCCTTTTCAGTAAAGTAAAGTCAGGCGCCTGTCTGCCCGGCATTACACGCTTCCTCCTATCAATATCCCTGGTCAGGCCAGCATAGTAAACCGAAGCTTTGGCAGGTGATTGAAATTTACCTAACATCATTTCTACGTCGGCAATTGGCATAGACGATTCAAACTGATAATAATTGCTGAACATATATGCTCCTGCTACTGAAGCAGGATTTTTGGCTACAAAATCGTTAATGTAATTCCATTGCCAGGCTTTGTACAATTTGCTGATCGAATCTGCTTTCGCACGCAATATTTCATGATCCACCCCTTTTGTTTTGTCTAATTCCGCATACGCTGCCTTAAACTTAAGCTGTTCAGGATTGCTCTCATATTGCTGATATTCATCGTTTACCCTGGATCCTGTCACCTTGAATTTCGTCAGATTCGCACCCTTATCCATACCGTAAGCGGTATAATCATAATGCTCGGCACCCGTCGTATCCCCATCAACAGTAATCCTGCTGTTTTCTACAAACACTTTCATCCCCCAGTTTCCCGGGGAAATCAACAAAGTCATGATCTCTGGTTGGACAGCCGCACCTTTAAGCTCAAAAGTTCCGTTCTTTACAAGCACACTATCTATCACTTTCGATGTCCTGTTGCTGTCAACATAACGGATCAATTTAACGACACCATCATTTATGCCTTTGATGTTACCAGTGATGACAAATTCATCTGCCGGCTTATTTTGGGTACAGCTTGCGGCAATAAGGAGCGTAAGTCCCGCAAGAAGATTAATTTTAATGTTATTGTTCATCTGTCTTTAGTTAAAGATTTCTGCCAGTTTTTTATCCATCGCCTCGTCACCTTCCCCGCCGCCTCCGTAACGGCCTATGATCATTCCTTCCTTATCGATCAAAATCTTAGTAGGAAGCGAATGAATCCCGTAGGGTTCGCTGATGTCCTCTGATTTGTCAAATCCGGTCGCCGTACGCTTTAATCCGCGCAATACATGCTTCCAAACACCGATCTTATCCTTTGCAACGGCTTTTCTCCAAGCCTCCGGAGCACTATCATCATCAGATACACCGATCACCTCAAAGCCTTTATCTTTGTATTTGCTATACAGCGACAAAAGGTGCGGATTGCCTTTGCGGCAAGGCACACACCAACTCGCCCAAAAATCGACCAGCACGTACTTTTTACCTTTGAAATCGGCCAGACTTAAAGGAACGCCATTGATATCTTTGGCGTTAAACACGGAAGCAACGCTACCAGGAGAGCCTCCTTCCAGTCCCTTAATTTCGGCCAGGACACCTTTTCCATAGCTGCTTTGCCTGATCTGTTCCGACAATTTGCCATATAAAGCCTTTGATTCGGCCAAAGGCAGCGAAGATACCTTCCAGCGTAAAAGGTAAGCGGCGAGATAAGAATCAGGATGAGTGTTAATGAATTCCATATCGATTTTATCCTGACGTTCGCGAAAGGGCTCGAACTGATCCCGGATGTCAGCAGCTTTTTCCTTTAAGGCCTCGGTTTCGGCTTCCGGCTTCTTATCCTTCCGGGCCTGCATATAACGTTCATTTGCTGCATCATATGCTTCAGAAAGCGGTTTCATTTCCTCTATAATTGGAGCCTTAAGCAGGTTCAGGGAAACATATTCATCCTGAGTTTTTGAACCTTTTAGCTTTAGATTTTTGAAATCTCCTGCCTGTACATCAAGTGTCAGTTGACCCGGCTCCAGAAAGAAGCTGGCTGCATTCGGATCATCTATATCCCTGCTTTTAACCGCGCCAGTTAAATAAGCCATTGCCGGCTCAGCAAGCATCCCCTTAAATACAAAGGCCCCATTTTTTATTGTGGTGCTATCCTTTATATACTCGCCCCCGGCGTCTGGATAGACCATTTTGAGGACACCCTCATTCTGACCGCTGATTTTACCCTTTAGGGTAAATGATTTCTCTTGTGCAAATGCGGTATGCATACCGCAAATGACGAATAACGCTAAGATGTAATTTTTCATAATTGTTCTTTTAGCTTAGTTTTTACTATACTTCGGATTCTGGTCACCGATCGTAGGATTTTTATCGAACTCTGCCTTAGGGATCGGGAGGATATAATGATCTTTATCGGTAATGGCAGGTTTTATTTCCAACACTGTAGCCAGCGGCAGCCGGAGCAGTGCAGACCATTCCTGTCCATCCTCAAAAGAAAGGTTTTTTGCCGTTTCATTGTAGATCTGCCTCAGCATCGTTTCGGCAGTTGTTGCTGCATTAATTGCGGTAAAATCGGTCACGCCGGCATGTTCCATGACGGTTCTGAGCAATGTCCTTGCGGTATTGATGTCCCCTCCCGAACGCACTATTGCCTCAGCCCGCAACAAGTATACTTCTGTTAGCCTGAGCGCATAGGACACCTCTACTTTAGTTCCTGCATATTTGGTAATGCCGATGCTTCCGCCGACATCGCCAATGAGCCAGCCCGCTCTCGGATCATTTGCAATCAGGCTTTTCAGCGCATCAGTAGCCAGATATCCGGCCTGACCATTGTAAAAATACACGTCGTTCTTGGTAACCTGATTGACTTTGGGAATAATTCCGAACATCACCTCTTTACTGTCCAGCCCTTTGGTACTGAAAATATCCTTCACATTAGCTTCGAGCTGATAAGGGGAATTTTGTATGATATCCTGTGTCAGGGAAAGTACCTGACCATAATCTCCGGCGCTACCGCGAAGCATGAGTACCCTGGCTTTAAAAGCCTTTGCTACCCATTTATTGCTGTAATAATTCACACTCGAGGAAGGTGCGTTAGCAATGGCATCATCCAGATCGGCGAGAATAAAATCATAGCTGTCTTTTACCGAACTTCTTGCCGCGGCAATGTTATTGGTGGTTACAAATTGCTTACGGATCAGGAGGCCATATGGGCTGTTCACATCATAGAACTGCGTAAAATACCTCAGCAGGTTATGATGTCCGTAAGCCCGGAGCAGCTTCGCCTCTGCGATGATCTCCGCTTTTCTCGCACCAGTGAATTTTCCATTATCTACGGCAGCAATTTGGTCAATAACCCCGTTTGCCGCATTGATCAGTTCATAACTGGTAGACCACATTACGGCCACACTGTAGTCCTCTGCAGTAACAAGTGTATTTTCATCAAATGGTCCACCTCCATAAGGATAGGTCAGATATCCCGCCAGCCAGGTGGCACTAATTTCGTGGTTATTGGCCCACTTTACACTGGGTGTACCCCTGTCGTCAGCTCCTTCTGCAAACCGCAGGTATACCCCGTTCAGTGCTACTTCTGCAGTTTTCTGATCTATTATAGTATTTCCCTCCACTTTAGCTTGTGTAGGAAGTGCGTTTAGCTCCTTTTTACAGGATGAATAAATTACTGCAGCACCAACGAGCAGTATATATAAAATTGTCTTCTTCATGATCTGAGTTCTTATGGTTAAAAGCCTAAACGGATACCAAACGTGTAAGATTTGACTGTCGGATAAGTACTGGCGTCCCTTCCGCCTCCAATTACACTGCCCGGATCATCACTTACTTCCGGATCTGGGCCCGGATATTTGGTAATGGTAAATATGTTCGTTCCTGTTCCATATATGCTCAGACTGGTGATTTTTAGTTTTTGCGCCAGTTTAGCAGGCAACGCATAGGAAAGTGAAAGCGACTTCAGTTTCAGATAGGAAGAACTATACACATTATCATTGGTTAGAAATGAGGTTTCGGCGAACATATAACGTGGTCTTCGCGAATCGGGATTGTCTGCGCTGTAATGGTCCAACACCCTGACACCCCTGTTTGGCAGACTGGTTACGTTCATATCCGCTACATCTTTCTGATACATCAGCTGTCCTCCATAAGAGAAGGTAAATAGAGCGGTGAGACTCAACCGGTCGTACGAGAAAATATTGGTATACCCGCCAAAGAATTTAGGTGCGGCCCTGCCGATAATATCCTGTTTCCACAATCCGGTTTCATCGATCACATAGGAAAGGTCCCCTACATTCACCAGTGGCTGGAAATAGATGTAATAGGGAAACGATTGTTTATACGCTTCAACCTGTTCCTGCGTTTTTAAAATCCCTGCAGAAACGCGGCCATAAAGTAAGCCTAAAGGTTCGCCTTCCTGAACAATGCTGGTACCCAGGTTTAGGGCATTGCGGTCGTTCGGATTAGAAAATGGCCCTCCATCGATGTTCAGCACTTTAGAGATGTTTCTTGAAATGTTGACCGAACCATTCCAGCTGAATTTTTCAGTTCTGATGAAATCAGCATGAAGATCCAGTTCCAATCCCCTGTTCCTGATCTTCGCAATGTTATAGATCACACTGGTATAAGCAGAACTGGGCGCAGGGGTCAGGTTCAGCAAAGCACCGTCAGTAACTTTGTTATAGTAACCAAATGTTCCTCCGAACCTGCCTTTAAAGAAGCTGAAGTCCAGGCCCAGATCCTGTTGTGTAGTAGATTCCCATTTGATGTTCTGATTGCCGAGCTGCGTCGGGATCAATGCATTTGATCCGGCATAGGAATCTGGAGAATACAAAGTGCGCCACAAATGATCGCCGATATTCTGTGTTCCTGTGCGGCCGGCGCTGGCCCTGATCTTGATCTCATCGATCCAGCTGACATCTTTCAAAAAGTTTTCCTGCGCAATTCTCCAGCCAATGGCACCAGATGGGAAATAGCCGACCTGATTGTCGGGAGAGAACTTGGAAGACGCATCAGATCTTCCTGTGAAGGTTAACAGGTATTTATCTCTGAATACATAATTGGCACGCAGGTAAAAAGAGAGCAGGGAATTCTGACTGGCGGGATTAGCCCCTCTTACGGAAACCGCAGTTCCGGCAGAGCTCAGATTGTTCAGGTAACTGTCGTCCGGAAAACCCCGACCAGTAGCCGAAAAAAAGTCCATTTTATTCTGCTCCCAGGAAGTTCCTGCCAAAACATTCAGGCGGTGATCTTCAGTGAATTCCTTGTTCCAGGTAAGTGTGTTCTCTATGAAAGTACTCAAAGAACTGGAATTCGACTGTGATCCCAGACCACCCTGAGAATTTTCCCGGCCATAAAATCCACCAATCTCCACATAACTCGGGGTATAATTTAACTGGTTATAAGCGCTATGGTTTACTGATATGGTACTTTTAAATTTCAGATCCTTTAAAATGTCATATTCGGCAGACAAGGAACCCATTAGCGTATAGTCCTTCGCGTGATTGGTCACGGTGGTCAGTGCCAGCGGGTTCTGATAACCTCTGTAATCTGAGTTTAATGCACCAAGCTTTCCATAGCTCCCGTCTTCGTTAAAAGGGGCAAAAGTTGGTGGCGCCGTGAGTGCCTGCCCGTAAGCCCCGTCGGTTACGTTGGTTTGTGTAAATCCGTAATTCAGGTTGGTAATCACTCTGAATTTGCTACTGATCTCATTATCAAGGTTGATTTTACCGGAAATCCTGTTGAAGTCTGTACCGATTATCGTCCCGTTCTGTTTGGTATAGTTCAAAGAAGTATAGTAACGGGACGCTGCGCCGCCTCCGTTTACGGCAATATCGGCATTCTGAGAGAAGCCTGTCCTCAAGATCAGGTCCAGCCAATCCGTATCGTAATTCCCGAAAAAGGAGGCGTCATTCATAATGCTCAGGGCCTGAAGCGCAGCTGAGGTGGTAAGGCTCATATTCAGCCTTGTACGCTCATTGATATAATTGGTGGCCGCTTCTTTCAAAGTCGATTTATATTGTTCGGCATTCATTACCTGTTCTTTGATCGGCTTATTAATTCCCGCATAGTAATTGACGTTCAACTGGGGCCTGGTATTTTTTTTACCTTTTTTTGTCGTGATAATGACCACGCCATTAGCGGCCTTCGAGCCATAAATTGCCGTTGCAGATGCATCCTTTAGAATGTCTATGCTCTCAATATCTGAGATATTCAGGCCCGCCAGGTTATTCAGGCCTCTGCCAAATGAACCCGCGACACTGTTGTTAAATTCTTCTCCATAGTTAGCCGCCTCTATTGGGTTTACAATGTCGGATTGGGCATTGATAAAATTATTGGATACTACAGTAGGGATGCCATCGATAACATAGAGCGGATCATTGGTACCCAGTAATGATGCACCGCCGCGGATTCGAATCCGGACAGCACCACCTGGCGAACCATCGGCCTTGATCACCTGGACCCCTGATGCTTTACCCGACAGTGCATCGTCTACACTCATGAAAGGCACATCCTTAATCTCGGAGGTCTTAACAGAAGAAACTGAACCGGTCAGATCTTTCCTTTTAGTGACACCATATCCCACCACAACGGTTTCTTCCAGCCGGTTCTGGCTCAACTGCAAGCTCAGTACCATATTTTGCCTAGCAGCAAGTTCTTTTGTAGTAAAACCCACATACGAGAAAACCAACGTAGCGTTTTCAGGCACGTTGATACTAAAAAATCCTTGCTGATTCGTAACGACTGCATTTTTACCATTCCCTTTTTCTCTAACGCTTACTCCCGGCATTGGCTTTCCCTCTTCATCCAGCACACGGCCACGAATATCAACAGCAGTAAACACATCTTTAAGCCTGTCCAGAAAGGAAGGCTTTTTGCGGGAAACCACCACAGAGTTTTTATCGACAGAGTACTCAAAGGGCTGATCTTCAAAAATCTCTTCCAGCACTTCCTTCAGAATGCCATTCTTTACCTCAATGGTAACAGGCTTGGCGCTTTTCAGGTTAGCAGAAGGAAACAGAAAATTCACCCCGCTTTGTTTACGGATCTTATCCAATACCGTCTTTATCGGGGCATTCTTTTCAGACAGATTTATCCTTTGTCCGTATGAGATAGCGCTAACTTGCATAATTGTGGCGATGAGGAGCAAGGTGGTCAGTCTCATGATCAACAAAATTTTAGATAGGCAGCCAGAAGGCGGCACCAATCTTTTAGTGTAAAAATTGTACATTTGTTTTAGTTGGTTCTAGCGTGCCAGGCCTTTTCATTTAGCGATGGGTGGGGCTTGACACAGGTTAATAATAAATACATTGACATGGCCAATTTTCGGTTACCCTGGTTCCTAGGCCGGGGTAACTTTTTTTGGATGGATCAGTAAAGTTTAATTCAAGACGATCACCCTCCTTCCTTCCAGTTTAAAGTGAACAATTTTGGTTCTTTCCAGCATATCCAAAACATCGCTGATGTTGGAGAACGTTGAAATCGCACCGGTAAAGCCTTCTTTAGGGATATCACCTTCATAAGTAACATCTACGTCATACCAGCGCGCTATCTTTTGCATGATCTCCTGTATATTCTCGTCATTGAATCGGAAATAGCCGTCCTTCCAGGAAACAACGGCTTCCAGATCTGCTTTCTTAACCACCAGCTGCTCATTTATCAGACTGGCCTGCTGTCCCGGAACCAGGATCTTTTCAGACTGGCCTGCTGTTACCTTTACACTTCCTTCAAGCAAGGTGGTACTGCCGGCAGCTTCCGAATAATTATTTATATTGAAATGCGTCCCTAAAACTTCGATACTTTGCTTTTCAGTCTTCACAATAAAGGGCATTGCTTTATTCTTTGCAACTTCGAAATATGCTTCGCCCTTTAATTCAACCATACGGTTTTTACCGCTAAACGATTGTGGAAATTTAAGATAGCTATCTGCATTCAGCATAACTATTGTCCCGTCCGACAGCGTAAAATTATAAGTTCCCCCACGTGGTGTTTGTGCAGTCAGGACCGCTACTGCGCCGGAAGCTGTTTGTTTAGCAACCGTGCCATCCTTGTAAGTTAAGGCATTCCGGCCAATAGACAGCTCATGCTGTGCCTCACTAAGTTTCAGTGTCTCGCCGTTTGCCAGGGTAAGTATGGCGGTATTTTTACCTGGCGGAATGTCCTGTGCTGCTGTAATTCTTTCTTTTATGCCCCGGTTCTGATAGTTGTACGAGTATAAAACGGCTGATGCCATAATGATTACTGCAGCGGCCGCAGCAATGCGGAGCCGGAAAGTTGTTCTGCGGCGGATGAAATACAGGTCCAGTTGCCTAAAACCCAGCTCGTATTCCTGATGCAGCTCATCAGGGCTTAGCGTTTCACCTTCCTTCATTTTCAGGTACCAGCTTTCCACCAATTGCGATTCCGCCAGTGTAGCCTCTCCGCTATTGTACTTGTCTATTAATTGTTCAGCTTTTTCAGTTCTCATATTTGTTTGGGGCAAAAAACGCCTTATAACACTAAGACACGGCTGAACTGCCTAAAGACTAGATGAAAATGAAAAAAATTAAAATAAGGTTAACAAATTGTTATTTCCAATCTTAACGCGCAGGATTTTGAGTGCATTATGCACCTGGTTGCGTACGGTATGTGGCGATATACCAAGCTTGCCTGCAATCTCATTATGGCTCATTTCCAGCTTCCGGCTCATCTCAAAAACCAGCTTCATTTGTTCGGGGAGCGCGGAAACCTCTTTCTCAATTAATTCCCTCAGCTCCTTTTCCTGCAAATGGTCTTCTATCAGATTTTCACCGGCATCTATAAATTCCTGCAATGAAGCAGCAAAGTTATCCCGCACTTTTTGATTGCGGTATCGGTTTAATACCCGGTTGCGCACAGCGGCATATAGATAAGCCGATAAACTTGTTTTAAACTCGAGCTGCTCACGGTTTGTCCAGAGGTATACAAACAGTTCCTGGATGATGTCACGTACCTCTTCCCTGTCAGACAAGCGTCGGTAGGCATGGCTATATAATACACCCTGGTAACGAGCGTAAATCTCGTTAAGGGCCTTTCTGTCGCTTTCTTTTAGTAAGGAAGCGAGACTGGCATCAGAATATGAACTATATACAGCCATGTGATTTCCCGGTACTGTAAAGGTACAAAAACTTTAGATGAGTGAGTTAATCCTTTCTGGGAATTCAATACCGATTGATACGGGCAACAAACCCGTGCAGGAGAATGACGCTGATCATCACACAAAAGAAATATTGATGTAACCTTAACCATAGAGTGGAGTCTTAAAATAAAATCAATATTCTGTATGGCAATAATTAGAAAACACTGGTTAACCGGATTACTGTTGGGAACGACTGCAGCACTGATCACCTCCTGCAGTTACAATGAAAAAGACAGCATTCCAGTACAGGGTAAAAATGGCAAAAATCCTGGCACGAAAAACAAAGCAATTGCCGTTTTTGATGACGCGGTTCCCCTGGACAGCACTAGCTTTGTCATGTACCCATTGACTTTAGGCACTTCCGGAAATGGGAAAGAGGATCTAAAGCGCTATTCCTCGGAATCGGATAACGGCCCCTATTGGAACATCGCTTTCTATGATATCAAAACAGAAAACGTTAACCTGTTAGTTTCAGACAGGGTAATACGCATCAATTCATTTCAGAAACTGAAAGATATAATGGTCTATAATGTCACCGCTGAAGACTACAATGGCGACGGCAAACTTGATCATAAGGATCCTGATTACCTTTTTACTTCAGACCTGACAGGAAAGCGCTTTAAACAAATCACGCCTGACCATGTGGATGTCCGCAGCTTTAGGGCGATTGAACATGCTACGGTTATCCTGGTTCAGACAGTAGCAGACGCTAATAAAGACAAGAAATTTGAAGATGGTGATGCTATTGTGCCCATGATATTTGACGTGAGAAAAATGGATGTAGCAAAAGCGACCTTCTCCGCCTCTTTTAAAGCAGAATTAAATAAGACTTTTAACAAGTTATACTAAACTCTATAACCTCAATTCACACAACTCCTTTGCTTTAGCTACAAAGTTCTCACAGCGTTGATAAAGCAGATGTAATGTACTCGCATTGTGCTCCACATGGTCACGATAGCGGATATCAGAAATACCATCTGCAATTATTTTATAGAAACGCTTATCCTCGTTTTAGGCCGGTAATCCAGAAATACGTAAATCACCCCAAGGCAAACCTACTCCAGGCACTGCGGTACCAATGTAACCAATATTTCAAAGCAGTCTTCATAGCACACTTCCGCTAAAGTTGAAGAAAAGCCTCAGCTTTGCCCAGCCGACGATGCCACCATAGCGGTGTTCGCATTTTCTTCAAATTTTTCTTTTCTGTGTTTTTGTTAGCCATGTTGCAAGGGTTGGCTGTGGTTCCCATTATTTTGTCATTTATGAAGCTTGAAT
>CBFGNP010000022.1:0-14958 GCA_965650095.1 uncultured Pedobacter sp.
ATCGGGCATTTTTTCGAGATCTTTCAGGTTCTCGGAAATGATCGCTGCTGATTGTGCTTTAATGAGCACAGCCAGGTCATTGATCAGGCTTTGTTTTCCTTCATCACTTAACGAAGAAATGGAGGCCTGTGCCTTTTTTGCATTAATTAACTGTTGTTGAATGGTTTCCATTATTTAAAGTATTACAATATCACTGGCGTTTGCAATTTCCAGGTTATGTTGTTTTGAGTTCTTAACAATTGTTTCGGAGGATGTTTTAGCTCTTGCAACCGCCACAATATTTTGTTGCTGATCGGTGATCTCAAAGATCTCCCCATCGCTAAATTTCTCTATGACGGAAAGTACGCCTACAGCCAATAAGCTTTTGCGCTTGCGTATGGCTTCACAGGCACCGTCATCCACCATAATGCGGCCGGTCACCAGGCTTCCGCTGGCCAGCCATTTATTTCTGGCCGATATGCTACAGTCTTTCGGGATACATATCGTGCCATTTTTTTCCTGAACAGCACCCAGGATGCCATCTGGTGTGCGGACGCCAAATATGATCACCTTGATACCCATCACTGAAGCCAGATGGGCAAAAGTTAATTTAGAGATCATCCCTCCTAAACCAAGATCCGACTTATTCTTATCTGCAAGGGAGAAGATGTCATCATTGATGCTTTCAATCCTGTCGATCACTTTACCTTCCCTGTCCAATACACCCGGGACCGATGTGCCCAACAGAATTACCGATGCGCCGAAACCAACCCCAAGTAAGGTAGCCAGCTCGTCGTTGTCAGAGAATTTTAATTCTAAACTGCTGACCACGTCATTTTCATTCGCAATAGGAATCACATCATTCTTCCAGAGTTCTTCGTAGGTCTCTTTGAGCTGTAAAAACTGTTTCCTGTTCGAAAAATGTTGCCGCTCGCACAAACTCTGCGCGATAGATATACCGTATGGAAGGAAATGTCTGGAGTACGTATTTAATAATAAGGGGTTACCGATTGATGCAGCCGCTTTACGTTCTGAAATCTTCCCTTTATAGTTTTTAATGTATTTTTTTCCGGCGCCAACAGCACCTGAAGAAACCAGTATCAGTCGATAGTCTTTTGCGATTTCGGCGACCTGTCTGGCTACATCTGCAATTACCTGCTCATCAAGCGCTCCCTTTCCTGTGGTGATAGAGGCGGTACCTAATTTCAAAACAAGTATTGGCTTGCTCATTTGTGGTTCGGGTTATAGATATGTTATGAAAGCCCGAAAATAATCAAAAATCCTCCTATCTATGAAATAAACAGGAGGATAATTGATAGATTTTGTAGAAAAAATGACTTAAATTAAAGAAGCCTGCAAAGTGATGTCCACACTATAAGCTTTACTAACCGGACAGTTAGCTTTTGCACCGGCAGCAATTTCCTGAAACTGATCTTCGCTGATGCCTGGAATGCTTGCTTTCAGCACCAGGTTAGAACTGGTGATCACCCCATTGTCAATTGTAACCGTTCCAGTGGTTTCCAGCGTATCCGGAGTAAATCCGGCTTCAGTCAGGTCAAGGCTTAACTTCATGGTAAAACAACCTGCATGTGCGGCTGCCATCAGCTCTTCAGGATTAGTACCAACGCCATCTGCAAACCGGCTGTTGAAAGAATACTGGGTTTGATCCAATACTTTGCTGTCAGTGGTCAGGTGACCTGAACCTTCTTTGATTGTGCCATTCCAAACGGCTGTTGCGTTACGTTTCATGTTATCCTTTTATTAGGGGTTATAAATTTTATGAAACCCAAATATAATTCTTTACTTGCTTTGTTCCCGGTTTCTGTTCAGTTTAATTTTAATCTTTCCATCCTCCCCGTCTGTAGCCAGTAAATGCAAAACAATGCCTTTCATGCGCCTGGCTTTGAGTTCTTCCCTGTCGGTAATATCAGCATCTTTTTTGGGATTCCTCAAAGGAACATCGATGGAAATATTCGTTCCGGTGGATAAAGAGTAGACACCGGCAACATCCATATTTAACAGACTGGAATTGATCTGCATCGGATGGATGGTGATTTTATGTCCGCGGATCTGAAATTCCCCGTTCAGGTTCTCAAAGGTGATGTTGTTCAGATCCCTGAAAGGAAAAGCAAATTTGCCCACATTAATGATGGGCTCAAAATTTAACAGCGCTCCTTTTTTAAGGTTGAACACGAGGCTACCGCTCATGGAGTTGGCTACCAGTTCTCCGCGGTCGGTAATTCCACCAGAAAGGTTTGTTTTGGAAAACAGATAGCCGCTGAGGTTTTTTGAGGTCAGGGTCTTCATCCCAAAATTATCGAAGGAATAAAAGAAATGCCTGATATCTACATTACTGAGAACCGTATTGACATTAAATCTGTTCAGCTTTCCTTTTTGAACGACCCGGCCATGTAATGTAAGGGAGCCCCCGGCATGCTTAACACTGGCGTTTTTGATGACAATACCAGATTCAGAAAGCAGTAGATCAGCTTTGGCATTGGTCGCCAGGAATTTATTGTAATATACTTTAGCTACGTCCAGATGTATATTTACATTACTCTTCTCGAACATTTCATTTAAGTCCTCGGAAAATGTACCTTTTCTTGAATTATTTCTTTTTGCGGTTGGGGCTTTTCTGCTGCCCAGGAAGCCAAGAAATTCGCCCAGGTGTATCTGCGGACTGCGGATCTGCCAGCTTAATAAGATCTTTTCCGGTGCGGTATAATACAGTTTCAAAAAATTGCGGATCGTGCCATCCATTAAAACCACGCTTTTTCCGCTTTGCAGGCGTATATTTTTAATAAACAGATCGTTATTTGTAAAATTGAGCAGTATAGCCGTGTTACTGAAGTTCAGACCCCTCGGTATATAGCTGATGTCTGCATTTTTAAGTTCAATGGCTCCCGACACCAGTGGCTTCGTCAGTTTAACCCCTACCATATCAGCCTTGTAAGCCAGGTTTACTGTAGCGGTACCTTTGCCAAATTCCAACGTTTCTTCACCCAGTACACGGTTCAGTTTTGCCAGTTCAAACTCAGCTTTGAAGATCCCTGTGGCGATTGGCTGATCGAGGTTATTGATAAATGCGGTGTCTATAGAAAAAGGGATGTCTTTGTAACTGCCTTTAAAGGCATACAGCTTAATTGCGGAGTTCTGATCGCTAAAGCCTTTCCCAGGAATATAATTGTTGGTAAACATACCTGTGAAGTTACAGTTGTCGACCACTCCGCCTGGGGTGCTCAGGACATTATCCTTAATTAAGGCCTTTACATTGATCTCCGGATCACCACCAGGCCCCATATTCCCTTTAAGGCTGCATTTGGCATCAATTGGGTTGTCCAGGTTAAACTTGTTGAGTCTTGATGCAATGTTCGGCGCCAACAGTGCGGAAGCGTTCCTCCAGAGGATGTTTGGTGCGTCAATATTGAGCTTGAAACTGGTATTCTCTTTCGAGGTATCAAAGGTACCTCCGATGATAAAGCGGTCTCCGCCGATAGCTAATGGTTTGGGGGCCACAGTAAGCATTCCATTGTCATCATTATAGCTCAGCTTGAGTGATCCCTGTAACAGCTTGTTTTTTATAAAACTGCCTTTCCTGGTATTGAAAGCCAGACTTTTCGCAAAGGCTTTCAATCTGATGTCAGCCTCCCAGCCGCCCAGTAAATGATGATCGATCTTACCTTTAAATTCGTCCACCACAAACTGAAAAAGCTTATGCCCTTTTTGGTTGTCGACTACAAAATTTACATTGTTTAATATGATCTTATTGATCTCGGGGGGCGTCGATCCACTTTCAGCAGCGTTTTCGCTTTTCCTGCCTTTTTTAAAAACGGTCGTATTGCTGTAACCATTGCTGTCTGTAAACAGATAGATCGTAGAAACGTTAATGCCAATTTTCTGGATCTCGATATCTCCTTTCAGAAAACCCAATACATTTATGGAAATGTCGAAATTCCTTGCTTCCAATAAGTTGTGCTGATGGTTTTGCCAGAGGCTATCCCGGATGATGACGTTTTTAAGGCGCAGGGAAATCCCCGGAAATCCTTTGAGAAAGGTCGGATTCATGCTGCCGATGGTCATCCTGCCATTAATATTCGCATTGAGCTGCCTGGTGACTGTTTCCAGTAAGGCTTTATTGTTGACACTTACGTATATGGCAAACAACACATAGACCAGCAGAACCAATCCAAGGAGTATGCCGGATATTTTGAGTGCAATTTTTGACCAACGCGGCATGTTTTGTTTTTTAGGGGGTTAGCGCACAGATTGTTTGTTCTATTGAACCTATAAGGTTGTTCAATTATTATACCAAATAGTTATACAGATGTAATCCCTGAATGTTCAAACAAAAAAGGCTATCCGTTGAGAATAGCCTTTCGTTATTTGCTGATGCTGAGCTTTATAGTCCCAGGGCATGTGTGGTTTGCGTCCTGATGTTCTCCGTTAATTGTGGATTCCCATTGAGCGATTCGCCATAAGAAGGAATCATTTGTTTCAGTTTTTGCTGCCATTCCGGTGTCTGGATCCGATCAGCAAAGCAGCGTTCCATTAAGGTGATCATGATGGATACCGCCGTTGATGCACCTGGTGAGGCACCCAGAAGCGCGGCGATAGAGCCGTCGGCAGCGGTGACCACTTCAGTACCAAATTCAAGAATACCTCCATGTTTCTCATCTTTTTTAATCACCTGAACACGTTGCCCTGCAGTTTCCAACTCCCAGTCTTCCATCTTTGCAGCAGGAAAATATTCCCTTAATGCAGCCATACGATCTTCGGGCGACTGGCGCACCTGATCAATCAGGTATTTGGTTAAAGGCAGATTGTCCAGTCCCGCCGAAATCATCGGACGGATGTTATTTATTTTTATCGACAAAGGCAGATCAAGCAGGGAGCCGTTTTTCAAAAAGCGAGTTGAAAATCCTGCATAAGGACCAAAAAGGAGCGCTTTCTTTCCGTCAATCATCCGGGTATCCAGATGAGGCACAGACATTGGAGGAGCACCAACAGATGCTTTTCCATAAACTTTTGCATTGTGTTGTTCGATGATCTCGGGGTTGATACATTTCAGCCACTGCCCGCTTACGGGGAAACCACCAAAACCGTCGCCTTCAGGGATACCAGCTTTTTCCAGCAAAGGCAATGACCCGCCTCCTGCACCGATGAATACGAATTTCGCTTTTATAGTTCTTTTTTGTCCTGTAGTTTCATCTTTAACCTTCACTTCCCATAAGCCGTTTTTCTGCTTCAATTTCTTCACATCGTGATGAAAATGCAGTTTTACGTCAGGCCTGGTCTGCAATTTGCTGAACATCATCCTGGTCAATGCACCAAAATTCACGTCCGTTCCCAATTCCATCCGGGTGGCCGCAACGTCACCCGATGCTTTGCGGCCTTTCATCACCAATGGCATCCATTCGGTCAGTTGTTTTGGGTCTTCAGAATAGACCATTCCCTTAAACAGGTCACTTTCCTGCAATTTAGCGTAGCGCTTTTTCAGGAAGTCTACATTTTGCTCACCCCATACAAAGCTCATGTGAGGGATGCTTTTAATGAATGTTTCCGGACTGTCGACCAGTTTACTCTTGACCAGAAATGACCAGAACTGTTTAGATACTTCGAAGGATTCAGCAATGGAAACAGCTTTCTTCGTATCAACAGCTCCATCTGCCTGCTGTGGTGTATAGTTTAACTCACAAAAGGCCGAGTGTCCGGTACCCGCATTGTTCCATGCATCCGAGCTTTCGGCTGCCGCTACGTCGAGCCTTTCAAAAATTTCGATCGTAATATCCGGCTGGAGTTCCTTTAGCAGCATACCTAAGGTAGCGCTCATAATACCTGCTCCAATTAAGATCACATCCACTGTTTTGTCCGGATTACTTTTTTTTCGGGTCATTTATTTGAAATTTTCCGCAAAAGTACAACACAAAATTAAATTTTGCACGTAATCTCAAAATATAAATCCAGGTATTCTGCTGTTTTACTGGAATTAATCCGCTTTTTTTCCAAAAAGTGCCCGGATCTGAGCATTAAATTACATAAAAATGATTTTTATCGAACGAAATGAAACTTGGAGCCACATTGGTCGGTTCGTTCAAATGGCAATCAAATGACCATGAGTCTACCTATATATGTAGTCAACTACGTATATTAGTACATAAATTAAAATACCATGAGCCATACCATCAACATTACGATCAATCCGCTTGACAACCATTACTGCGACCGCATCATCAACCTGATCCTCCCCATACAGCAAATCGAATTCAACGTGCCTGTGACCCTTGAGGGACAGCCAGATCTCCTGGACATCGAAACAAACTATCATCAGGGAGGCGGCAATTTCTGGGGAGCGATGCTCGGCGATGAACTGGTTGGTACGATCGCTTTGATCAACACTGGTCACCATGCCTGTGCATTGCGAAAAATGTTTGTTAAAAAGGAATTCAGGGGTAAGGAGTATGGAATTGCCCAGTCACTCCTCGAAAAATTAATTGAATTTTGCAAAGAAAAGGACATCAGCGACATCTATCTCGGTACGGTAGATATGCTCAAAGCCGCCCATCGCTTTTATGAAAAGAATGATTTTAAGGAGATTGAGGTAAATGCACTGCCGGAGTATTTTCCCCGCATGATGGCTGACAATAAATTTTATCACCTGCATATATGAATATAATAGACGAATCTGGCATACTTGCCATATCCACAAGACTGCAGCGCCTTAGTGAACAGCTCCGAAAGGATGGCTTTCAGATCTATAAGGCAAATGGTATAGACTTTGAACCCAAATGGTTCCCTGTTATTTACACCTTACATTTCAAGCCTGTGTTGAGCGTGGTTGAGCTTGCTTCAGAGATTGGCTACACCCACCCTTCCACCATCAGCCTGCTGAAGGAACTGGAAAAAGAAAGGTTGATCCGCTCAAAAAAGGATAAACAGGATGAACGCAAGCGGTTGATTGTGCTTACTGACAAAGGGAAGAAACTATTACAACAAATGCAGCCGGTATGGCAGATCATGATCAAATCATTAACGCAAATAACCAATACCAGCAATAATCTGATGCAGGCCATCGCTGAAGTTGAAGCGCAGCTAAACGAAAAGAGTTTCTTTGAACGGACAAAGGCGAACTAGGATGCTAAGTTAAGGTGCACCCTACTTAGTGTCCGATCAGGTACCGATCAGCTACCGGGATATCCCATATCTAAACCCGTTGTAAACAGGGTCTAAACAGGGTGCAAACAGGGTCGTTTATCTAGTTACCACCTGGCTTATACCTAATGACCATATAAGCTGCTTAGTGTAAATCCAAGTCTCTGTACGCTGGCTGATCCGGAAATATGGCATTCGATAGCGACACTCTGGTGATCAAAAATCTGCTGAATACTAAAAATAATTTGGCGGAAAATAATAAATTTCTATTTTTGCGACCTCCTTCTCAGCCAGAAACGTTACAAGCTGGATGGGTATGAGGAAATTTAGAAAAGCCTCCTTAGCTCAGCTGGTAGAGCAACTGACTTGTAATCAGTAGGTCATTGGTTCGATCCCGATAGGAGGCTCTTAAACGAACAAGAGGCCGGACATCATCATGTCCGGCCTCTTGCCTTTTAGGATATTTTTTATCAATTATATCCCGGATTCTGCTGGGCAGCAATACCGGGATTGGCATTGATCTCATCCTGAGAGATCGGCAATATCGTCTTATAGAAGGTTCTGTTAACGGTTAATGGTCGGTTTGAGATGGTTAAACCGCCGAAAGCGTCGTCATAAGTGATGGTTTTGTTTAAACGCATCATGTCGAAAAAGCGCTGTCCCTCTCCAAGAAGCTCCTTACTCCGTTCTTCCAGAATCATGTCTAAGGTAATATTTGCGGCTGTTGCCGCTGGCAGATTTGGCGCTCTTTTACGTATGGCATTCAGGTATCCGGCGGCCAGGTTCTTATCGATATTGAGGGCCGCTTCGGCCGCAATAAGGTAGATTTCCGACAGCCTGATCACTTTAATGTTTACTGCTGTTGAGGTGGATTTGCCATCGCCCTTCAGATCAGTGCTGCCGCTATACTTATAGACGGCACCCGGACGTGTGGCGGAAGTTTCGTCGTTACTCATGATACCCCATCTTACATCCGCAGGATCCTGCCTTAGCCTATCGAGAAAAGGAGTACTCGCCATAAACCATCCCAATGCGGTCGGCGCACCATGCTGTGCACGTCTTAAATAGAAGCCCAGTGAAGCACTCAGCAGGTCGCCTTCATTCGGTGAAACCACCAGTTCAAATATAGACTCCGCACCAAATTGAGCCGCCCACGATGGAACCCATTCCGGATTGGTATACAATCTATAAAGGCTGGCGGGAACGGCGATGATTTCCTGTGCAGCTTTCAGTGCATTGGCATAATCCTCCATGTACAGATAAACCCGGGCCTGCATAGCGAGATTTACATAATAATTGATGTAACCATTGCTCCTTGTCTTTCCCAGCAAAGGGGCTGCAGCCTTAAGATCATCCAGTATTTGTTTGTAGTTCTCTTCCACCGTGGCCCTCAGTGGCTGGGCATCATAGGGCAAGGTGGTGATCACGTTTGGAACACCATAAGAAGCTTTGTTGTCACTATAGGATTTTCCATACAGGCGCACCAGGTCAAAATGCATAATGGCCCTGGCCGTAAGTGCCTGTCCTTTGTAGCTGTTGAACCCCGCATCGGTGCCAGATGCATCAATGCGCTGTATGTTCTCCAGCAGGTTATTTGCCTGAAGGATCGCATTGTATATCTCTGTCCAGAATGTGGAATAGCTGCCGGTCGTTTTACTATGGTTAAAGGTATAGAGGCCATCAAGCCCCCTGCCCTGCATAAAAATGGTCAGATCGCCACCCTTTGCATCCGCATACATAAAAAAGTCCCGGCCATAATAATTGGTACTGATCATATTGCGGAGCAGGCCGTTCATCATCACTTTTGCATCATTTACATTTTGAATAGATGTTTTTGAATCACCGAAATTGTTTGGTTTTACATCTAAGAAGTCTTTACATGACAGCAAACCTGTGGTCAGCAATATCGTTAATAATATATTTATTCGTTTCATCTTAATAGCGCTTTAAATTGTTACAAACCAAATTCAATACCGAAAGTAAAGGTCTTCCCAAAGGGGGTTTCCCACCCCCTGGTTCCCCACTCGTTCACTTCCGGATCGGCAATTTTATATTTCGAGAAGGTAAGCAGATTGGTTCCGTTAAAGTATACTCTCGTGTTGGCAACACCGATCCTGCTGACCAGGCTTTTAGGGAGATTATAGGCTAAGGTGACGTTTTTCAATCTGAGGAAACTGGCATTATGCATCTGCCTGCTGCTGTATTGTTGTGGGTCGGTCAGGTCATTGCCATCCAGTTTTGGTAAAGAACCATCTATATTTTCCGGCGTCCACCTGTTCTCATAGTAATCCTGGGACCTGATCCTTTCCCAATAATAGCCATCATCTGCTACATCCTTATAGGCACCATCGTACAGCTTCCCTCCCAGCTTATAGTTAAAATTTAAGGCTAAACTGAAGTTTTTATAGGCCACATCCGTGTTAACACCCCCAAATACCGTGGGTACTGCGCTCCCTAAAACGACGTAATTGGCTTTGGTAAAATCATAGGTGGCTCCTTTGTTATTTAAAATGAAATCACCGGCCTGATCATTTTCCGGATTATTTACGTACCAGCGATTCCTTCCATCTTTAGGGTCCACTCCTGCCCATTCATAGCCATAAAAACTCAAGGCAGATTCTCCTTCTCTGTAGATGAACTGAGCTCTCCTGTCTTCACCCGGTGCATCCCCACCTGTAGGATCAAATATGATGATGTCGCGTCCCCCGTAAAGCTTAGTCACCTTAGACCTGGTGAATGAACCATTGATACTGGCTGTCCACCTTAAACCCTCCTTACGGATGATGTCGGCCCCAATTTCTACTTCTACCCCACGGTTATTCATCTCACCAACATTCAACACAACAGAGGGAAAGCCGGTTACTGTTGAAATCGGTACATTCTGTAACAGATCTTTGGTGTTCCTGTTGAAGTACTCTACCGTACCGAAAATCCTGTTGTCGAATAAGCCAAATTCCAATGCGATATTTGAAGCGTAGTTGGTTTCCCAGGAAAGGTCTTCGTTTCCAAGGACACTGATTTCACCGCCTGACTGTCCCTGGTACCTGGAAGTGTAACCGGTTAAATTCCTCCATCCGTAAATGTCGGTCGGCATCGTACCATTTATACCGTAAGATGCACGCACACGCAGATTGCTGACATAAGGCAGGCCCTTCATAAATTCTTCGTTGCTGATTCTCCAGGATCCGGCGATAGACCAGAAATCACCCCAGCGTGTACGTGGACTCAGTTTCGATGAGCCATCACGACGATAAGATGCGGATGCATAATATTTTTGATTGTAATTGTATTCTGCCCGTGAAAGTACAGACATGATATTATAGCCCAGAAAGTAGGCGTCTGCATCTCTTACACCAGCTGTGCCGACCGTAGGCAAGGCACTGGAGGGAAGATCTGTTCCTGTGGAACGTTGAAAATCCGTACGGTTGCGCTCCGCCTCGAACCCGGCCAGTAAGCCCAGGTTATGTAAGCCGAATTGTTTATTGTAATTCAGTGTCGTTGAGGAGACTACTTTATTGATACTTGCCGTTACTTCGGATACAGAACCGTTGGTTGCAGCACCTGTAAAATGTAAGGCACCGTAATAAAGATGGTCCCTAACCTGGGTATTGTCGTACGACAAGATAGATTTAAGATTTAACTCAGGAAGCAGTTGTATGTTTAAGGTTTCGCTTGCGGATATTTTTAGGATGATAGCGGTGTTTTCCCACTGTTTTTCATAAAAGAGATTATTGTAGGCCAGACTACCAAATCTGGGGGTCCATTCCGCACCGGTTTTGTAGTCCGTTGGCCAATACAAGGGCCAAAGTAGATTTCTGGATTGATAAAGGTAATTGGAACCACTATTCCGGGTATCGTTGTATCCCGACTGCTTTGTTCTGGCTACATTGGCATTTGTAGTGAATTCCACAAACCTGCCTACTTTTTGCGAAAGGTTGATCCGGCCGGAGATCCGGTCAAACTCATTCACCCTTACCCGTCCTTCGTCTTGCGAATAAGACAAGGAAGAATAATACGTGGTATTGTCGTCCCCACCGCTTACAGAAAGGTCGTTGGTTTGAAATATTGCCGTTCTGTACAGGGCATCATCCCAGTCAAAATACTTTCCTTCCCGGTTTTCTATACCATCGGTCAGCCCCTTAATCGTTACATTCTCCAATAAACCGGTGCCGGATGTGCTAAAAGTATAGCCGTGTCTGTTAAACCGGGCGTTCAACCTGTTCAGTGCATCGGCATTTGCTACTGCGTCCGTTTTTTCGGCGGAGGTATTCAAATCATGAAACACCTGGTACAGCATATTCACCTGCTCCTGAACCCCTGCAGGCTCATAGTTATCCGTTGCCCATGAAGGGGAGAGTCCTATGGAGGACTTGAAGTTCACTACAGGTCTGCCGGTTTTGCCCCGCTTGGTAGTGATTAGAACAACCCCGTTTGCAGCCCGGGAACCATATAATGAGGATGCGGCAGCATCTTTCAATATGGTTATGGATTCGATATCGGCCGGGTTCAATGCGTTCATCACATTATTTGTGACATAAGTGCTGCTGGAAAACTGAGCAACATCTCCAGACACAACCGGCACTCCATCAATCACATACAACGGCTCATTTGTTGCGTTCATTGAGCCTATGCCGCGGATTCTGATGCTCGGTACCGAGCCCGCCTGTCCGGAAGCCGCGGTAACCTGCACGCCGGGTACGCGGCCGATCATGGCACTTTCAAATGAAGTTACCGGTACATCTTTAATGGTACTCTGCTTAATTACAGCAGCGGATCCGGTATAAGTATTTCTGTTCGCGGTACCATAAGCGACGACCATTACCTCTTCTAAAGACCGCTCACTGGACTGGAGTACAATATTGATGACCGAACGGCCGTTTACCGGTACTTCCAGCTTCTCATAGCCTACAGATGAAACCACCAGGACCGCATTAGCTGGTACGTTGTCGAGTGAAAAAGCACCTTCTGAATTTGAGGAAACTCCTCGTGATGTGCCTTTAATGAGTATACTGGCGGTAACATTACTGCCGTCCTTCGCTGAAGTAACCACTCCGGTTATCCTGTTTTGCGCCTGTGCAAGTGTTACCAGGCAAACGAGGAGATGGCATAAGATTAGTAAAAACTTTCTCATAATGATTAGTAGATTTTGTAAAAATTGAAGAAATTTTTCTCGGGAAAGCATGCCAGTGTGCCGGCATGTGGTGGATTAACCTCTTTTTCAGGTTGTGATCTTTGTGGTTTGTTTTTTCATAGCGTTTTGTTTGGTTAGGTAATTGTTAGGTTTTTACTTTAAATAAGCGTAGTGTAATTGGTTTGTGCTAAAAACCGGCATAAACAGTATAGTTTGCTGGTTATTGCAGGATCGTGCGTCTTATTGTAAGATTATAATACTATACAAGATAATTATATAATATTTATAATTCAATTTTACTTTTAAACACACCTTTATTCATTTCAATCCACCACAAATCCTATTTTATCTATATTGCTGTCAGTAAATTAGCGTTTAACAGCAAAGAACAAACTTATGGGGGATGATGTTTTTAAATTCACGCAGAAACCATCAAAATGAACAGGTGATGTATAGATATATTTCGTCGCAGGCAGCCAGAATTTGACTCCATAAAAAACCCCTCATTCATAAAATAAGGGGTTCTGATCGTTAAAAATGGAGAAATCTAGTCTTTCGGTTAATGCTCAACCCGACGCTTTTTTATCTTTTCTAAAGATGCGCTGAGTTCTTTTACTTTTGAAGGAAACTTGCCTGCGAGGTTATATTTCTCCTGAGGATCGTTTTTCAGATCGTATAATTGCTGAGTTTTCTGTAGGCCGGTAGCCACATCTTTATTGGCTAACCAGTCTGGCGTCTTTTTCGAAACAGGTTCGACATACTTCCAATGACCTGATCTGACGGACATGGTAAACGACTCTTCTAACATCACCTCCCTACCCTTTTTTGATTTACCTAACAAAGCCGGCAACAGATCCTGACTATCCGGAGCAGTCCCTGCAGGAAGATCATCCTGATGCACTAATTTCGCCAATGAAGCAAATAAATCCACCTGGCTGATGAGCGCATCGCTCTTTCCCGCTTGTATCCTGTTTGGCCAGTACGTGATGGTAGGCATGCGGGTCCCGCCTTCATAAGCACTGTATTTACCACCTTTATACATACCGGATGGACGGTGATCCCCAATTAATTTTACTGCCTGATCGGCATAGCCATCGTCTAATACAGGGCCGTTATCGCTCGTAAATATGATCAGGGTATTCTTTTCTATATTTAGCTCACGCAAAATTTTGACAATCTGGCCGGTCATCCAATCCATTTGAATGATATCGTCGCCCCGCGGACCCATTTTAGTGGCGCCAATAAATCTGGCATTTGGCGACCTGGGTACATGTATTCCCGGCAATGCGTAATACAGAAAGAAGGGCTTATCTTTATTAGTCGTAATAAATTCCTCTGCTTTTTTGGTTAAAACGCTGGCAAAATCTTCATCTTTCCAATAGGCATGGTGTCCGCCTTTCATAAAGCCAATGCGACTGATTCCATTTACAATAGTCCCGCTATGCTGCGTATCGGCCTTCATCTTTAACAATTCGGGATGCGCTAAGCCTATGGGATCATCCCCTATTTGTTGATCATAGTTGATTGAAATGGGATCGTTGACATTCAGATTCAACACCCTATTATTTTCTACAAATACGGTCGGCACCCGATCTGGCGTTGCAGGAATTAAAAAGCTATAATCAAAGCCAATTTCCCCGGGACCGGGCTTAACTTCAGCATTCCAATCTGGTTTTCCATCTCCCAGTCCGAGGTGCCATTTGCCAATCACTCCGGTGGTATAACCTGCGCTCTTAAGCATATCTGCGATGGTTTGCTGGTTTGGATTAATAATTAAAGGTGCATCACCCGGCAAAATCGCTGCATTGTTTCTGAAAGCATAAGTTCCTGTTAGTAAAGAATACCTGGAGGGCGTACAGGTAGAGGCAGCGCTGTGGGCATCCGTAAAAAGAAGTCCATTATTTGCTAATTCATCAATATGTGGCGTTTTCAATGCCTTTGCCCCATAGCAGCTTAAATCGCCATAGCCTAAATCGTCAATATAGATGATTACGATGTTAGGTTTTTCTTCTTTTTCCCGTCGTTGTACACAACTGGTGAAGAAGACTGAACTCAAAAAACAAATAGTTATAATATGCTTCATTTTACTTGATTAACATCAAAAATTCCCGAACGAGATCTGTCATTCTTCAGAGGCCTACTGCAAAGTGGATGGCTGGTTGTTCTTTAAAAGGCGGATAAAGTCCCGATAAGAAAGTGGATTGATCTCGTACTCCTTTTGCGCATTTAAGCCGAAGGATTTCTGCAAAAACAAAGGGTTTAAAAACCAGGATGCTGATTTGGGCTTCACCGCCTTATCAAAGCCCTGTTGTAATAAGGGATAGGTAGCCAATACCACATGATATTTGGTGAAATATCGATAATAAGTATTCAGATAATGAGCCGGATACCAATCCTGGGATAGAAACATTTCCTCCCATTGCTGGTGTGGAATTTTGCCTGCGTTCACTAAACTTAACCATTCGTGAACTTTAATACCGGGAGGAAGCTGGTATTTTTTTACAAATGCCGACCCACGATCACTTGCCGCTATTTGATCGCCAAAGTGTTGGTTGTATAAGCGAAACAAAGAGAATTCCGGAACAATGATAGGCTTTTCGGGCATGATGGATCTTACAAAGGCTAAAGCTTCAGGTATTTGAAGGGTATCTGCGATGTGTAGATGCACGGCAAAGCCTTTAACTTCCGGACGATCCTGA
>CBFGNP010000023.1:0-14256 GCA_965650095.1 uncultured Pedobacter sp.
CATCGACAATTAGTATCTCAGATTCCAAATGCGCCGCAACGGCGAAGGCCAGCCTCACATACATGCCCGATGAATACCTTTTTACCGGTGTATCTATGTATCGTTCCACCCCCGCAAAATCTACGATCTCATCAAACTTGCGTTTGATCTCTGCCTTTCGCATGCCCAAAATCGCCCCATTCAAAAAGATATTCTCCCTGCCTGTCAGCTCAGGATGAAAACCCGTGCCTACTTCCAGTAAACTGGCAATGCGGCCTTTAACTTTTACCGATCCGGTGGTAGGAGAGGTTACCCTGCTTAAAATTTTTAGCAGCGTACTTTTTCCGGCACCGTTACGTCCTATAATACCTACCGCATCACCCTGTTCAATTTCAAAATCAAGATCTTTTAAACTCCAGACGATGTCGCTGCTTCCTTTAACGCTTCTGTCATTGGTTTCGCCAATACGCAGAAACGGATCTTCTTTTCCCCTCAAGCGGGCCCACCAGCGTTCAAGGTCACGGGAAATTGTTCCGGTCCCTATTTCACCCAGTTGGTAAGCTTTTGATAGACCCTCTGCTTTGATCGCAATCTTTCTCATCATCAAATATCACCTCTCCTTATACTGTATCAACAAATGTCTTTTCCACTTTATTAAAGATCACAATTCCTGCAAGCGTAATCAAAAATGTGACTCCCGCACAATAGCCAAGGTGCTCCCAGCTAAAACTGCCTTTTCCAAGAAAACCATACCTAAATGTTTCAATAATAGGAGTCATAGGATTATACTCGATAACCCATGCATATTCCGGATATTTCTCGAGAGCCGTTGATAGGGGATAGATCACTGTGGTCGCATACATCAGTAATTGTACGCCAAATGTGACTAAAAATGCCAGATCCCGGTACTTGGTCGTCATCGCTGAAATGATCATACCTAGTCCTAAACCTAAGCAGGCCATCAATACGACAATAACCGGAAACAATAGAAGATACCAGTTTGGTCCAAAATTAGCGCCAATAGCCAAATAATATACAATCATGATGATGAACAACAGCATTTGCACCCCAAAACGTACCAGGTTTGATGTGACAATGCTCAAAGGCATGATCAGTCTTGGAAAATATACTTTTCCAAATATCCCAGCATTGTCTCTAAAAACCGTACTTGTTTTGTTCAGGCAATCTGCAAAGTAGTTCCAGGCCGTTATGCCAGCCATATAAAATAAAGGTTTAGGAAGTCCATCGGTCGAGATCCCCGCCAGATTCCCGAAAATAAAAGTGAAGATGATGGTAGTGAAAATAGGCTGTATAAAAAACCACAGCGGTCCCAATATGGTTTGCTTGTAAAAGGAGACAAAATCACGTCTTACCAAAAGCAGCAGCAGATCCCGGTAATGCCAAACGTCCTTTAATTTCAAATCGAGCAGGTTATTCCTCGGTCTGATCTCTATGTCCCAATTTTCTTCAGGCAATTGCTCCATTTTCTTCTATAAGTTTGCCGTTTGTATCTGAAAACTCATGAGGGTTTCTAAAGCATCCTTGTAGTCCTGCGTATTAAAATATTTTAAACACTGACGCTGAATATTTATTCGTTCTTCAGTGATCAGTGGATGCTTGAGTTTTAACAATATGGCTTGTTCCAATTCATGAATATCATCCGGATCTATAGCCGTTCCCATCGCTTCATTACGGACAGCATCAGTACTGCCATCAACATTGCCGCAAATAACCGGCAGTCCAAACGCCATAGCCTCTATGAAGACAATTCCGAAACCCTCCTTTTTACTTGGCAGTACAAACAGATCAGCCAGTAAAAAATGAGCGGCTAACTCTGCCTCTTCAATAAAACCCGTGAGAATAAAATTCTTCTCCAGGCCATGATCTTTGACTAATTGCTGGATACGAACTTTCTCTTGCTCATCGCAAGGACCCGCCAGTAGATATTTTATTTCTGGTATGCTGTGTTTAATCCTGCTGACCGCTTTGATAATCTGTTCATAACCCTTGAATTGCTCTGTAGCGGCGATGCGGGTTAAAGTGAGGATGATCTTATGATCCGCGTTTAGATGATAGCGTTTCAAAAGAGATTCAGGCTTATCAAAAAGTACAGGTAATTCTATAAAAGGGTCTAATACATTGTTTAAAACCATGGACCGGTCAGGATTAGCATGATGTAGCTCAATAACTTTATTTCGTGTGTATCTGCTTACACATATAATGTGATCCGCTATCTTCCAGATGAACTTTTTCCATAGTTTTAGCGGTCGCCATACCTCTATACCATGAGCAATAAGCCAGATTTGGCATTTTGGATTAAGCAGGTAAATCGTCCAGCCAATCAAAGCCAGATTGATATGCGTCAAAATGATCAAATCGGCTTTTCTTCCTGCTTTTATAGTTTCCAATGCAAACCTTACTTTGTTTTTGTTAAAGGCCTTAAAATGTGCCGGAGGTAGATATGGAGATATCAAGTCCGCCAGTTTATCATTTAAGGCGTATAAATCAAGCTGCCAGCTATTTTTCATGCTTAGCTGATGTAGCGAATGCGCCAGCGTTCGGCTCATTCTTTGTATCCCACCTGCTGCGCGGAATGTTTCTAAACTTAAGAGTAATATTTTTTTAGACATGCTGTCGTTCAGACAGGGATTTCGTGCTAATTCACAGCTTCGCCCCCTAAGTCACATTGTTATTTTTTGTAACTTATTAATTTTTAAAAGCTTGTTGCTAAGCATTGATAAAGATCAAGGCTTAAATTTTATTGTATATTCTTTCTATTAATGATGCTGATACATTCACGATAACGGAATGTTGTATATCCCCAAGTCTTAAAAGCAGCTGTTTTTGAGAACGGTATTCGATGATCTCTCCGGAAAGCCCTTTTAAAGGACCAGCCTTAATCTCAATTTTCTCTCCAGGCTGCAGTTCTTCTTCTGTAATTTCCAATTCATAAGGACTGGCAAGCAATAGCTTAAGTTCTTCTATCTGCCTTTCAGGCATTGATGCAATTTGACCCGAAAAATAAATAAATCGCGAAACACCACTGGTCATCAATACCTCAGTTTGCTGGCCTTGATCAATCCGCACAAAAAGGTATGATTTAATCAAGGGCTCTTCAACACATTTTTTCCTGTCGCTCCATTGCTTACGCTGGCGGTGCAGCGGCAAATAAGCTTCAATATCCTTTTTTATCAGCCCCTCATATGCTTTCTTTTCTGCACGTGATTGCGTATAAACCGGGTACCATTTTCTTATGCTTGTTCCTGAGGCTGATGTCATGATCTTTTCTAAGTTATGATTTTAACCAGCGCCTGATGTTCCACCATTTTAACCTTTCCTCATTATCATAATATCCTGAATTTTCATGGCCACTGTAATCAGAATAATAATGACGTGCCCCAAGATCCGTACTGTTCTTATAATAGGTAGACTGCAAAACATTCTCTTCGAAAGCGTTCAATACGATCACCATATTATTTAAGTTATACTCATGCGTTAAACCCTCCGGTATCGTGGCTGAACTGTATTTGGATTTCCCATATCGTATGACAAAAAGATTGATATCGCTCTGGCATATTAATGGAATAGAATCCGATACCAGCCCTATAGGCGCAGTGTCTATCATGATAATCTCGTACCTCTCCTTAAGTTTACGGAGCAGATTGGTCATCCTTTCACTGTTCAATAATTCAGATGGATTAGGAGGGATCGGTCCGGAGCTGATAAAGTCAAGATTTTTATGATCAATAGGCTGTATAATTTGATCAATGGTACATTGATTAACAAGGTAATTGCTCAATCCTACATTATTGGGCGTCCCGAAAACATTGTGCAGTTTGGGGCGGCGAAGATCGGCACCGATAATTACCACTTTTTTATCAATAAGGGCAAGGGTACTTGCCAGATTAAGGGCAACAAATGATTTTCCTTCACCCGAGACTTCGGATGTAATACAAATTATTTTACTTGCCTGTTCCGAAGCGAGGAAGTTGAGATTGGTACGGATAGCACGTACAGATTCTGCAAAGATGGATCTTGGCCTGTTTAGCGCCAGGAATTGCGAACTATTTTCATCAATCTTAATAGGGAATTTCCTGATGAGGCCTATGATTGGAATGGATGTGACACTTTCGACCATTTCCTTATCAAAAATATAGGGGTTGAATACCCTGATAAGTATTATGATGGTTATTCCGGCAAGCAGGCCTAGAATGATAGCAGTCCGATAAATTTCATTTCCATTTGGAGATACTGGCGTATGGTCAACTTGTGCCTGTTCAATGATTGTCGCCCCAGGCAATATCGCAGATCGGTTAACCTTCGCCTCAAGCTCTTTTTCGGATAAAAAAGAATATACCTTTTCGTTGATCTCAAAATCACGGCGTAAACTGACCATATCCCGTTCTGCGGCTGGTAACGCCGAGACTTGTCGATTAGCCTGCGCCAGCTGTACATCGAGGTAGTCTATATTTTTTTTGATTCGCTGATTGGAAGCACTGATGTTTTGTAAGGCCGCATTTTTAACCTGTAAAATTTGTTTATTGATCTCTTCTACAGGTTGCGCTGTACTATTGTACGTTTTAAGCAGTGCATTTTTATCAGTTAGTAAATTATTCAGGTTACCGGTCAATATCCCAAGTAAAGGATCAACATTACCTTCCAGATTGAAATTAAGACTAACATTGTTCTTGTCGTTAGCGATTTGATCTTTTAACTGACCAATAGCGATAAGCTGAATTTTTAGCAATGAACGTTGTGATTCCAGCTCACTCATTTTAGACAGAGTGAGCGTGGCGGATGAACTGACATCCATGATGCCTGAATTTTGCTTGTATTTTTCCAATGACTTTTCTGACCCTTTCACCTCCTTGGAAAGATATTGCAGTTGGTCACTGATAAAATGAATCATTTGCGTAGCCGATTGTGTTTTTTGGTTGCGGTCATAATTTAAATATTCCTCCATTATTGCATTCAGTATATCTGTTGCGAATTGGGGATTAGAATCGGTTTGCTGTATAGTGACAATATTTGCATTTTTAGCAGTTTCATTCATCCGCAATCCCTCACGGATTCTGCCTAAAAAGTTCTCAGGAATATTAAATTTAAACAGGTATTCCGTATTTGGGTTCATCTGCCCCGGGTATTTTATCGTAAAGGCAAGAGAACCAATATTTATTGGGGTATTGTAGCTAAAGATTTGCTCAATTTCCTTTCCTTCAGCATTCCAGCTTAGGTTAAAAGTATTTCTATTCACAGGTTTGAATGCGATCAGATCCTGGTGAAAATTCAGGCTGTCAAAATTCAGCAGATCAATTTGAAGTGGTTTCCTTGGATAGATATCATGCGTACGCATCCTGCCGGAAATGTAAAAGCTGATCCGGTAATCAAGCTTTCTGATGGCATTGAGCAATAAGCTCCGGCTTTGAATGATATACCTTTCACTTTGCAAATTGGCAGCGCCCCGTCCTGAATTGGTCATGATCAGGTCAGATAGTTCAGGTTTTTTTTCTTCAAATTTAAGAATCCCCGATGTGGAATAGGTTTTTGGCGTATACCATAAATAAGCATAAGCTGCCAACATACATATCAAAACCGTTCCTGTAACCAGATACCAGCGGCTAAGTAGTATTTTGGCTATCTTTAAATAGTCAATTTCCTGGTTGATCCGCTTCTTTCGTATCATTTCTTTTTCCTGCATCAACGGGTAAGTGTATAAATGATCAATGCTGTATTTAATAGCGCAATAACAGGTTGCAGTATGGCCGACATGCTTTGTACTTTTTCACTGCGGATGGCCCGGTTATTTTGTCCGATATAAATAATGTCATTGTTCTCCAGCATGATCCTCGAATCAGCCAGTGTGTTAATGTCACTTAAATCGACTTCTATAACCTGTGGATTTTTCATATCCCCCCGAATTATTTTTATTTTTTTAGGATTTGCCTTTTCCGTTAGTCCGCCGGCTTCCCCAATGACTTCAATTAATGAAGTGCGATCTCTGATCAGGTTATAAATCCCCTGGGCTTTAATCTCGCCCAGCATCGTTACTTTTAAGTTCAGGATCTTTAATTCTATGATGGGGTCCTTGAGCTCTCTGCGGTAAAGTGATTCGATTTGACTGGCGGCTTCGACGCGGCTAAGGCCGGCAACTTTTACAGATCCTATTATGGGCAACCTTACCGTGCCATCGTCTTCTACACGGTAAGTTTGTCCGTCTTCATTGCTGCTCCCTGATGTGGAGGCTGATGCAAGGCTTGTGACAGGTTCATCAACAATATATTTGCGATTTTGCAGATTTCTGATCTGAAGTAGATCCTGAGGGTTTATCCGGTAATTCGTTACCCTGGTGTCCTTGTTTTTAAGGCTGTCAACGGCAACTTTATTTTGGAAAAGACCTTGTTGCTGTTTATAGCTGCAAGAAAAACAGGCGACGATTGTTAAAGTTATAAGAAAAGTGAGCGTAAGTTCTTTTAAAGAGCACATGGTTGCTGTTTGGCTTAGGGTGTCACAATAACATGACAACACCAGCCAAAACTACATATAATTGTAGATCGGATAAATTAATTATTAAATTTGTTGCGATGTTGAATGTAAAAATTTCGTTAGTTACAATAACTTACAATGCTGCAGCTACCATACAGCGCTGTATAACATCGGTTATAAACCAGACCTATTCCAATATAGAATACATTGTTATCGATGGCAATTCTAGCGACGGTACACAGCAAATTATTAGTCAGAATAAATCACACATTCATCTTTTTAAATCAGAACCAGACCTGGGTATATATGATGCGATGAATAAAGGTATTTCCGTTTGCACTGGTGATGTTATCGGGGTGTTGAATGCGGATGATTATTTTGCTAACGATAATGTTTTGAGTGAGATAGCACAATCCTTCGCATGCTGCGATACTGAAATCTTATATGCCGATTTGGACTATGTAAACAACAACGGGAAGGTTGTCCGCAAATGGCGATCAGGGCATTACGCCCATCATAAATTTGATTTTGGCTGGATGCCGCCCCATCCAACTTTTTACGTAAAAAGGAAACTGTTTGAACAATTTGGTCTGTACAGTGTTAATTACGGTACGGCCGCAGATTATGAATTAATGCTCCGTTTTATGTATTTAAACAGGGCAAAATCTTTTTATTTAAATAAAGTATTAGTTAAAATGGTTTTGGGTGGGGTGAGCAATCGGAATTTGAAGAATAGAATCAGCGCCTGGAGAAACGACTTCAGGGCGATGAAGCACAACAGGATAAATACGCCAATTCTGGGAATGATGCTTAAACCACTTAGAAAAATAAGTCAATTCATATGATCAGTTTGTTCAACACGCTTTAAAAAACTGCTATGATCTCTTTTTTTAAAAAAAATAAGAGTGTGCGTGACGTAGAGTGGCTGGGCATTGACATGCATGGACATCTGTTACCAGGCATTGATGATGGGGCCAAGGATGTCTCTCAATCAGTATTTTTAATTAAAGAATTAACTGAATTGGGTTTCAGCCGGTTTATTAGTACCCCGCATATTTTTACGGAATTATATCCAAATACCAAAGAAACAATTGATGCGGCTTTAATGATCACGAGAACTGCATTAAAGGAAGCAGGTATGGAGGTGCAAATTGAAGCGGCCGCAGAGTACATGGTTAACGAAACGTTTAACCCCTCCAAAAACTTACTGTGCCTGCCCGGGCAGCACATTTTAATTGAAATGTCCTACCTGTCAGAAATGCTGAATATTGAACAGGTGATTTTCGATTTGCGTATTTTGGGTTACCAGGTGATTCTTGCCCATCCCGAACGCTATGGTTATTATCACAGGAAATTAGAAAAATATCTTCGTTTAAAAGAGATGGGCGTATTGTTCCAATTGAACTTGTTGTCCTTAAACGGATACTATGGTAAGGCGGTAAAACAGGCTGCAGCCTATCTTTTACAAAAAGAATTCTACGATTTTGCGGGAACAGACTTGCATCATGCTAAACATTTAGCCGAGCTTAAGGCCATGATTACCAGTGGTAAGCTGTACAAGATGGCTGGAAATTATCCCTTTAAAAATAAAGCATTGCTTTAAATCCCTTATAAGCTAGCCATATCCTTAGCAGGATAGTTCATGACAGTTTTGCTTTCATATAGTTATACTTTAGTAGTGGAGTGAAACATTATTTGCTGTTTTTGAAAGTTAATTTAACTTTATTAAATACTTAGCGGATATGTTTCTATCTTGTGATAAATGAAACCAAATAACGAACATTACATGAACAAATTCAGCGCATTACTTTTACTGATTTTTTTGTCAGTCTCCGTGCAGGCTCAACAGAAACCTGGGGTAGGCCAGCTCAGCACCAATTATAAGCACAATCCGATCGGCACAAATGTATTGCCGCCTCAGTTCAGCTGGAAATCGACATCTACCGACAGAGATGTGATGCAAAAAGCTTATGAGTTAAGAGTTGCTATCAGTGATAAGGATATTTTAAATGGAAAGAATCTGACCTGGCAAAGCGGTAAAGTAAATACTGACCAATCTACACATGTCCTATACGGCGGTCCGGCGTTAAAGGCAAAGCAACGTTATTTCTGGCAGGTACGAATCTGGGATAACCATGGGAAATCTTCTGGCTGGAGTGCGGTTAATTTCTGGGAAACAGGGCCGGCATCAGCAAGTGACTGGACAGCAAAATGGATACAGTCAGACAAGCCGACTGAAGGTAAAGTTTGTCCAGCTCCTATGTTTGCTCGGAGTTTTGATCTGACAAAACCGGTTAAGCAAGCTAGATTATACATCACATCGCATGGCTTATATGAAGCTAAAATAAACGGACAGAAAATAAGCGATCATTATTTTAGGCCTGGATGGACCAGCTACAAAAAGCGATTGCAGTATCAGGTTTATGATGTAGCCAGTTTCCTGAAAGCAGGGAAAAATGCTGCGCTGGTGACGATTGGTGATGGCTGGTACCGCGGAAACCTTGAATTTAACCATAAACGTAATTTGTACGGAAAAGAGGTTGGGCTGCTGTTCCAGCTGGAAATAGAATATGCAGACGGCAATAAGGAAATGATCAACTCCGATCAAAATTGGAAGGTTTCATTTAACGGACCCGTAAAGGCTTCTGATATTTATAATGGGGAAACCTATGATGCTCGCCTGGAAAAAAATGCCGCTGCGCAGAGCTTTATTAATAAGGACTGGGAAAAAGTAAAGGTCGTAGATTTTAATTTGGATAACCTTGTTCCTACGACTGGTCCGCCGGTTAAAAAACAGGAGCGTTTTGCTCCCTTAACAGTAATTAAAACCCCTAAAGGTGAAACGGTCATAGATTTTGGTCAGAATCTGGTTGGCTGGGTCCAGCTGAAAATTAAAGGAAGAGCAGGCGATACCGTAACGATAAATCATGCGGAGGTATTGGATAAGGACGGGAACTTTTATACCGAAAACCTAAGAAATGCAAAACAGGAAAATAAATATGTACTGAGTGGCAACAGAACCGATATACTGGAGCCTCATTTCACCTTTCAGGGATTCAGGTACATCAGGATTAAAGGATATGCTGGTATGCTGGATAGTACGACTGTGAATGCAATCGCGGTTTATTCTAATATGGCCCCTACAGGGAAGTTTCATACCTCAAATCTGTTGTTAAACCAGCTGCAACATAATATTCAGTGGGGACAAAAAGGGAACTTTGTGGATGTTCCAACTGACTGCCCGCAGCGCGATGAACGCTTAGGATGGACAGGGGATGCCCAGGTTTTCTTTAAAACTGCAGCCTATAATATGGATGTTGCATCGTTTTTCGATAAATGGCTACAAGACCTGAAAGCAGATCAACATCAAACGGGGAACGTTCCGGTGGTGATCCCGGATGTCCGCACAATTAAGAATGCGGGATCTGCAGGATGGGGTGACGTGGCAACGATTATTCCATGGGACTTTTATAACGCGTATGGAGACGAAGCGTTGCTTGCCCGGCAGTACAGCAGCATGAAAGCCTGGGTAGAGTATATCCGCAGCATCAGCAAAAATAATCTATGGAACAGCGGTCCGCATTATGGCGACTGGTTATTCTATACCATGGCTGATGATCGGGATGGCAAAGCTGCTATCACGGATAAATTCTTCATTGCCCAGGCGTTTTATGCACATTCTACACAAAACCTGATCAATGCCGCTAAAGTACTTCATAAGGAAGCCGATGTAAGCAGCTATACTGATCTGCTTGCAGCTATTAAAAAGGCCTTTATGGAAGAGTATGTAACGCCATCTGGAAGATTGGTTTCCAGTTCACAGACCGCCTATGTACTGGCTTTAAACTTTGATCTTTTACCTGAAAATTTAAGGGAGCAGGCGGCCAAAAGGCTGGCAGATAACGTAGCGGCTTATGGTAACCATTTAACCACAGGGTTTTTAGGAACTCCATATCTGTGCCATGTGCTTACCCGCTTCGGTTATAACGATGTGGCCTATAAACTGCTGCTGCAGGAAACCTATCCTTCCTGGCTTTATCCGGTAAAAAAAGGCGCTACAACAATATGGGAACGTTGGGATGGCATCAAGCCCGACGGGTCTTTTCAGGCCGTTAGCATGAATTCTTTCAACCATTATGCTTATGGTGCCATTGGCGATTGGATGTACCGGACGATAACCGGCATTTCGGAAGCTGCACCTGGCTATAAGCAGATCCTGATCGCACCCAAACCAGGTGGGAACCTTAGCAATGCTTCTGCAGAGCTGGAAACCATTTATGGTAAAGTGAGATCTGCATGGACAATTGACGGGGACAAAACAAAGCTTGATATTATTATTCCCCCAAATACCACGGCGAAGGTTGTTTTGCCGGCAACTGCAAATAAAACAGTAACAGAGTCAGGTACTGCTATCAACAAGGTCAAGTCCTTAGACCACATTAAAAGTGTAGCAAACAATACCGAGCTGACAGCGGGATCTGGTACTTATCATTTTGAATACTAACCAAACATTCGGGTATGAACCTAAAAAGAAGAAATTTTATAAAGATCAGCTCCTTTGCCACAGCAAGTTTTGCGCTACTAGGGCCAAAGGGATCTGCTGCCATACCAAATGATGATTTACCAGAGATATCATCTGCAGCCAGGGAAGATCTGGCAAAAAACTTTGCTACGCCTCCAGATGCGTCCAAATCTTCCTGCTATTGGTGGTGGTTTAACGGCTTGGTAGACAAGGAAGGCATTACCCGGGATATGGATGAATTCAAGTCAAAGGGAATGGGAGAGGTGTTGTTGGTAAACTCAGCTGGTGGCCTCGGTGGTGTGCCTTTTCCGCAGGGAGCTAAATTTATGTCCGAGGACTGGAAGGAACTTTACCGGCATGCCATGAAAGAAGCAAAACGCGTGGGGATTGAAGTGGGCATCAATATGAGCTCGGGCTGGTGCATGGGTGGTCCATGGATTGAGCCGGAAAACTCCGGACGCTGGTATCTTCAGTCGGAAATGAGCTTAAGCGGTCCACGCAAATTTTCAGGCAACTTGCCATTACCGGGAAACAGGACGGGCTACGATAAAGTTTTCAATCCGCCAGGATTTAAAGACTACATTGATCTTCCATTGGAAAAACTGGACTATCGTGATACAGCGATTGTGGCTATACCGGATACCGGAGGGCAAAATAACCGGATCACTGGCGATCGCGCAGAAGTCCTGGCCGCAAAGACCAATCATAGGGATCTGAGTAATTTTGCGAAGGCAAAGGAGGTGATGAATCCGGTAAAGCAGCCCTGGAACAACTCATCAGCCGATAGGCCGATTCCAACGGAGCAAGTCATTGACCTTACAGATAAGGTAAAAGACGGTTACCTGGACTGGGAAGTGCCTGCCGGTAACTGGAAAATCATTCGTACGGGACACCGGATGACAGGCTCCAGACTGATGATTGCACAACCGGAGGCAGACGGACTTTCCGTGGATTGGTTTGACCGCAAAGGGGTGGAAATTCAGTTTCAGCACCTGGGTAAAATGTTTATTGAAGAAGCGGCAAAAGTAGGGAACAAACCAAAATATTTCTGCGATGACAGTTTTGAGGACGGTTTTCCCAATTGGACCGCAAAGATTATTGAGCACTTCCAAAATTACCGCGGTTATGATCCCAAACCGTATCTGCCTGTCCTGTCGGGTTATTTGATCGGAAGTGCAGAAATATCTGATCGCTTTTTGCATGATTACAGGAAAACGCTGGGAGACTGCATGGCCGATGAGCACTATAAGCGTTTTGCAGAACTTTGTCACGAGCAGAGCATGTTGGTGCAGAACGAGTCGGCAGGACCAAGCCGTTCGGGGACCATTTGTCTGGATGGACTTAAAAATCTCGGGCGCAGCGATTTTCCTATGGGCGAATTCTGGCTTGGACCAAATCATCAGGATGAAAGTACATTGACAGATGATAAGACCTACGGGGTCTCGAGACTGGATTATGGCCATAACAAAGTAACGAAAATGGTGGCTTCGGCATCACATATTTATGGTAAGGCAACCGCCTCTGCTGAGGCTTTTACGACCATGAGGCATTGGACGGATTACCCAGGTTCTTTGAAGCAGTCGCTGGACCGGGCATTCTGCGAAGGCATAAACCGCATCGCGATCCATACTTCTACGGCTACGCGTCCACAGGACGGTAAGCCAGGTTATGAATATGGTGCAGGTACGCATTTCAATCCGAATGTGACCTGGTGGGAAAAATCAGGGCCGTTCTTCGACTATATCGGGCGATCACAGTATTTGCTCCGGTCGGGTAAATTTGTAGCAGATGTGCTTTTTTATAATGGAGATTGGGCACCCAATCTGGTGGAACAAAAACATGTAGATCCAGCGTTGGGTAAAGGTTACGACTATGACGTATGCAACGAGGAAGTGCTGCTTACACGGGTAAGCGTGAAAAACGGCAGGTTAACTTTACCAGATGGCATGAGTTACCGGGTTTTGGTTTTGCCAGATACGGAAAGAATGCCGCTTGCTGTGATTACCAAAATTAGCGGCCTTGTTAAACAGGGTGCAACCGTGATCGGGAGCAGACCGGTGATGGACTCTGGGCTCAAAAATTATCCGAAATGTGATGATGCAGTGAAAGTTACTGCCAGGCAACTATGGGGTAAAACGGATCAAAATAGTGTGAGGCTGAATAATTATGGCAAGGGGAGGGTTTTTGCCAAAGGATCAATCCGGGAGATATTAATAAATGACGGCATCCAGCCAGATTTTGAATATACAGGTGGGGACGGAGATCTTATCGATTTCATTCACCGCAGTACTCCTGAAGCAGAAATTTACTTTGTTTCCAACAGACATGGTAAGCCGGTGCTTTCAAATTGTAGGTTCAGGGTTAAAAATCGTAATCCTGAAATCTGGGATCCGGTTTTGGGAACAATTAAAAAAGAAGTAAATTTTCGTGATGTAAATGGAAGGGTTGAAATTCTTTTGCAATTTGAGGCCTTCCAGTCCTGGTTTGTGGTGTTCCCTAAGCAGTCGGCAGTTGCCAGGAAAACAAGCCCCAATTTCCCCGACCTAATGCCTGTCAAGGAGCTGGAAGGTTCCTGGAATGTTGCGTTCGATACCCAATGGGGCGGGCCGGAATCAGTAGTTTTTGACCACCTTGAGGATTGGAGCCGACACACCGATAACCGGATCAAATATTTTTCAGGGAAAGCCAGCTATACCAAAACCTTTGATTATGATGGACTTTTAAATAAGCCGGTTTACCTGGACCTGGGGGTCGTTAAAAATATAGCAGAGCTGAAGCTTAACGGTAAAACGCTGGGTGTGCTATGGACAAGCCCCTGGAGGATAGAGATCACCAAAGCATTGAAACAAAAAGACAATCGGCTGGAAATAGAAGTGATCAATCTTTGGCCGAACCGGCTGATCGGAGATGCCGCTTTGCCTCAGGCACAGCGCGTCACCAATACAAATATCAGTTTTAAGAAAGACGCGCCGCTATTGCCATCAGGGCTATTGGGGCCTGTGGTTATTAAAATAGAAACCTGAATAAGCTTACCGCTTACAGAACACAACGAGTAAGCTTTTCAAGCTTCATCACCGATAAAGAACAAATTATATACTGATGAAAAATAGGTGTAATTCAGTAAATTCGGGCATGACAGTACATGACAGAAGTGTACTGTGATTGCTCTATTTTAGTCGGACCAAATTAAAAACCTTAAACATGCAGATTCTTTTAGGAGTTATTTTCCATTTCATCGGCGGCTTTGCCTCCGGTAGTTTTTATATCCCTTT
>CBFGNP010000024.1:0-13917 GCA_965650095.1 uncultured Pedobacter sp.
CTATCTTTGCAGTCCTTAATACATCCTAACTGCGGAAGTGGCGTAATTGGTAGCCGCACCAGACTTAGGATCTGGCGCTTCACGGCGTGGGGGTTCGAGTCCCTTCTTCCGCACAACATAAAAATTCCCCCGCAACACGGGGGAATTTTTATATAAAGATATTATATACAAATATTGATTCAGAAAGATGAACATTACACAGGAAAAAATTAACGACTTAAATGCAGTTGTAAAAATTAAGATTGCGCCTGAGGATTATACTGAAAAGGTTGATAAAGCTATAAAAGAACAGGCTAAAAAAGCGAATCTTCCAGGTTTCCGTAAAGGAATGGTTCCTGCAACCCACATCAAAAAGATGTATGGCAGAAGTATTCTTGTAGAAGAGATCAATAATTTGTTAAGTGAGACCTTAAATAAGCACCTTACTGACAATAAAGTAGAGATCTTGGGGCAGCCTTTGCCTGTAATGGATGATGCTAAAGAATTCAAATGGGATTATACGGATGAGTTTGAATTTGATTATGAATTAGGCCTAGCACCAGCTGTTGATGTAAACATCACTTCTAAAGATAAGTTTACTCAGTATAGTGTTAAAGCGGACGAGGAAACGTTGGCGGAGCGTATCAAGAATATTCGCAGGAGCTATGGCAAAATGACAAACCCTGAAGTTTCGGCAGACAATGATGTGCTTTATGCCGAATTAGCACAACTTTCTGCGGATGGTTCAGTTTTTGAAGGTGGAATTGCACAAGCCGGATCCATTCGTTTAGATCAGGTTACCGATAAAAAGATATTGAAATCTTTGATTGGTTTAAAAAAGGATGATGTTGTAGAACTTGATGTTCAAAAAGCTTTTGATAACAAAGAGGTAATTATTGCCAAATTATTAAACATCAGCGAGGAGGACGCCAAAGAACTGCAATCTAAATTCCAGGTAACGGTTAAAAATGTAAACCGTTTAGAGGAAGCTGATTTAAACCAGGAGTTCTTTGATAAATTGTTTGGCGCTGGTGCCGTAACTGACGAGGCTGGTTTTACTGCAAAAATCACCGAGGAAGTGGAAGGTATGTTTAAACAGGATGCTGATCGCAAGTTGCAAAATGACATTTATACTAAATTGATCGAAAGTGTAAAAATGGAATTGCCAGATGCGTTTTTACGTAAATGGTTAAAAGCTACGAACGAGAAACTGACAGAGGAAGAATTGACAGAAGGGTATGACGATTTTGCTAAAAATCTGAAATGGACTTTAATCGAGAATAAACTGATTAAAGACAATAACATCGAGATCAAATATGAAGATGTTTTTCAGACTGCAAAACAACGGTTAGATGCACAGTTCAGAATGTACAGCCCTACACCAATGCCGGAAGATCAATTGGCACAATATACCGCTACCTTCCTGAAAGAGAAAGATAATGCCAACCGTATTTTTGATGAGGTTAAAGCCATCAAAGTGTTTGAATATATTCAATCGGTGGCTACTCTTGAGCAGAAGGATATAGCTTATAATAAATTTGTAGAATTAAAATAATTGCTGTTTTTGTACAGTAGGTTTTAATTTTTTAAAATACGAAATGAGGCGGCTTTGTTTAAGGCCGCCTTATTTATATAAAACGAAACTCAAATTTTACAATACCACAATAAATTACCAATTTAGTTTTATTACTATTGGTGAAAAAATATAAGATGAAGTTTTAAGGTAAGGCAAGCTTCATCAGATTAAAACAACAATTAAAAATCATGAAGATAGATAAAGACGAATTTAGAAAATACGCAGTTAAGCATCACCGCATTAATGGTTTAAATGTTGACCGTTTTATTGGCGCTACTAACAATTCTCCAAAAAGCATGACCCCATATATCATCGAGGAACGTCAGCTGAATGTGGCTCAAATGGACGTGTTTTCACGTTTAATGATGGATCGCATCATCTTTTTAGGAGATGCCATTTATGATGGGAATGCCAACATTATTCAGGCACAATTGTTGTTTTTACAATCTACAGATAACAACAGAGATATTCAGATCTATATCAATTCACCGGGCGGTTCTGTCTATGCGGGTTTAGGTATCTATGATACGATGCAATATATTTCACCGGATGTGGCTACCATCTGTACAGGTATGGCAGCATCTATGGGTGCGGTATTACTGGTCGCAGGTGCTAAAGGTAAACGTGCTGCACTGCCTCATTCACGTGTAATGATCCACCAGCCTTCAGGTGGTGCACAAGGTGTGGCATCTGATATGGAGATTAATCTGAGAGAAATGCTTAAATTGAAAAAAGAACTGTACGATATCATTTCTAATCATTCAGGGCAAACTTACGAGTGGGTAGAGAAGGCTTCAGACCGTGACTATTGGATGAAAGCCGACGAAGCAAAAAGCTTTGGAATGATTGATGAAGTGTTAGGCGCTACCAATAAAGACTAAAATGGCTAAACAAAGTAAAGAATCCCGTTGCTCATTTTGCGGCTCAGGTAAGCAGGACACTTTAATGCTTATCGAGGGACTGGACGCATTTATCTGTGATAAATGTGTAACCCAGGCCAATCAGCTGTTGGTGCAGGAACTTGGGAGTAAGAAATCCAAGCCTTTGGATACTTCCGTCACCTTATTAAAACCCCAGGAAATTAAGGCCCACATTGATCAATATGTAATTGGTCAGGATGATGCTAAAAAGGTGCTTTCTGTAGCAGTGTATAATCATTATAAAAGATTAAGCCAGAAGGTAGATAAGGCGGATGAAGTAGAGATTGAAAAATCTAATATTATGCTGGTCGGTGAAACCGGTACGGGCAAGACCCTGCTGGCTAAAACCATTGCCAAAATATTACATGTGCCTTTTTGTATTTGCGATGCAACAGTACTCACAGAGGCCGGCTATGTTGGGGAGGATGTGGAGAGTATTCTTACGCGTTTATTACAGGCTGCAGATTATGATGTCGCTTCTGCTGAGCGCGGAATTGTTTACATCGATGAGGTAGATAAGGTAGCCCGTAAGAGTGACAATCCTTCGATTACCCGGGATGTTTCGGGAGAAGGTGTACAGCAGGCTCTTTTAAAGATCTTAGAGGGAACTGTGGTTAACGTTCCGCCTCAGGGTGGACGTAAGCATCCGGATCAGAAAATGATTCCGGTGAACACAAATAATATATTATTTATTTGTGGCGGTGCTTTTGATGGTATTGAACGCAAAATAGCCAACAGGTTGCGTACACAGGCCGTGGGGTATAAGGTTAAAAAAGATGATGCAGAACTGGATCTTAAAAACCTGTACAAGTACATTACTCCGCAGGATTTAAAATCATTTGGGTTAATACCTGAACTCATCGGTCGCGTCCCTGTGCTGACCCACCTCAATCCCTTGGATAAACAAGCCTTGCGTAACATTCTTACAGAGCCTAAAAATTCATTGTTCCGCCAGTATGTGAAGCTGTTTGAATTGGAGAATGTGAAACTTACATTTGATGATGAGGTTTTAGATTTTATAGTTGACAAGGCAATGGAATACAAACTCGGAGCAAGGGGCTTGCGCTCTATTTGTGAAGCGATCATGCTGGATGCCATGTTTGAAATACCATCCGATACCAGCGTCAAGGAATTAAGCATAACGCTCGATTATGCGATGGAAAAATTTGAAAAGGCCGACTTTAAAAAGTTGAAGGCTGCTTAAAAATTTAATCCCCGGGAAACCGGGGATTTTTTTTATATTGTTATTCAGCTACTCATACGGTGCAGACTGTTCTGGCCTGGCAAGGCATAAAAATACAAGAAAGGAGCGTTTATATGAATGAAGAGAAAGACGTAAAAAAAGAGGAACCAGCTTCAGGGAAAAAAGTAAAGAAAGTTAAAGAGGTAGAAACTCCCGTGAAATCGGGTTTGAAGTCCAAGGCCGATATTGTAAAGAACTGGCTGCCAAGATACACGGGGAGACCACTAGAAGATTTTGGTCAATATATATTACTGACAAACTTTAGTAAATATCTTCAGATGTTTTCTGAATGGAACGATAATGCGCCAATAATGGGTTTAGAGAAGCCCATGCAAAGTGTCACTGCCAACGGAATTACGATTATTAATTTTGGAATGGGAAGCCCACTTGCAGCGACAATGATGGACCTGCTTTCTGCCATCAGCCCGAAGGCTGTATTATTTTTAGGCAAATGTGGTGGATTGAAGAAAAAGAATCAGCTGGGTGATCTGATACTGCCCATTGCTGCAATAAGAGGTGAGGGGACCTCGAACGATTACCTGCCTGCCGAAGTACCTGCCCTGCCTGCTTTTGCTTTACAAAAAGCTATCTCAACTACCATACGTGATCATTCGAGAGATTATTGGACAGGCACCTGCTATACCACTAACCGCCGGGTTTGGGAACATGATAAAAGCTTCAAAAAATACCTTAAAGGTTTGCGGGCAATGGCTGTAGATATGGAAACCGCAACCATCTTTACCACCGGCTTTGCAAATAAGATTCCAACAGGGGCGCTGTTACTTGTTTCAGATCAGCCAATGATTCCTGAAGGAGTCAAAACTACAGAGAGCGATAGCAACGTTACTTCCGCCTATGTGGAAACGCACCTGAGAATAGGAATTGATTCTTTAAAACAGCTCATTAACAACGGACTTACTGTGAAGCACCTTCATTTTTAATCGTCATTCCCATTTTTTGGATAATCAAACTCAAGCAGCCTGCCAGTATATTGGCTTATCGCTGCCCAGTCATCAACCTGAAAATCTATCAATACCGTGCCACAGGTAGGAATATTATAAATATCGGCATCGCTAAGATAATTGGCCAGATCAGTAAATCCGGGATTGTGGCCAAAAATAGCGATATAATCAAATTTGTTGTTAAAGCTATTGATTACTTTCAACAGTGTACGGACATTTGCTTCGTAAATTGAAGCCTCTACTTCTATTTGCTCAGGTGATTTTTTCCAGGCCTGAATAAAATGGGTAGCAGTTGTAATGGCCCTAAGGGCCGGACTGCTGACTACCAATTGCGGAACCAGGTCCTTTTGCAGCAGTCTTGCCGCCATTTCTGGTGCATTTCTATGCCCTCTGGGATTCAGAGGTCTGTCAAAATCTGCGAGATGGGAATTTCCCCATTCCGATTTACCATGTCTAACCAAGAGAAGTTTTTTAGCCATTACTTAAGTCTGTTTAATACACTGTTGATAACCATTGAATCGGGAAGATTGTTCATACAGGCAAAATCTCCTCTGTAGCAAGGAATATTGCCATATATAGAGCAAGGTCTGCAATAAAGGTCAATTTGTACTGCATCTGCTAAGGATTGCCCATAGCCTAAAAAACCAGCATACGGATGTGTTGCCCCCCATACGGAAATTACAGGAATATTTTTTAAGGATGCGATGTGCATGCCCGCGGAATCCAAGCTCAGCATAATATCGAGGTTAGAGATGAGCTTCAACTCCTCCTCAAGATTAATTTTTTTGATGACCGATATGACATTTTCGTGTTTTTCTTCCCAGCCGGATGCGATTGCTTGCTCCTCGTCCGATCCGCCAAAAATAAAAAGCTGATAACCCAGGTTGGCCAGGGCCAGGATTACAGTTTCCATTTTATCCAAAGGATAAACCTTTTGCAAGTGTTGGGCAAAAGGACTAACACCGATCCACTTTTTTGTTTTCGGAATCGGCGCAAAAGGAAATGTTTCATTATCCAGTGTATTTGGGATATTTTCTTCCAGAACATTTTTAAGGATAAAGGGAAAACCGAGCGCCTTAAAAACGTCAGCATAGCGATATACTGTGGGTTTAAGCTGCCTGACAGACTTGTGTGCTTTACGGGTTAGCTCTTTTTTCTCTTTTCGGCCCTTGTCCAGGCCAGCAGTTTTTACCCCCGAAACAAAAAAAAGCAGGCGGATGACATTACTCCTCAGGTTATTGTGCAGGTCGGCTACAGCTGTTATCTTTTGCTTTCTAAGTTTTAGGAAAAGCTTAATTAATCCCCAAAAACCTTTGTGGGCCCTTTTCGGGTCAAACGAAAAGAAGCTCAGGTTTGGAATGTCATTAAAGAAAGGCTTAAATAAAGTACGGCTTACCATTAGTAATTCTGTATCCGGATAGTCCCGTAAAAATTCCTTCAACACGGGGGCAGTCATGGCTACATCTCCCATGGCAGAGAAACGAATGACCAGTATTTTATTTTTGCCGGTCATTCATTATTCGGATTGTAAAGCACAGGATTAAGATTCGGATCATTATACATTTTCATTTGTTTGTAAACCTTCATGTACTTATCGCCATTTTCAATGTCCAGTATCAATTCATCCAGACTATTAGAAAGATCTTTCTGTTGGTCCAATAATATGTTAAGCTTTTGTGTGCAAAGTACTTTATGCTCCTCTGTGGCGTCAGTGCGCAGGGTCTCTTCCCGCATATGATAAACCTTTAGTGCCAGGATCGACAGCCTGTCTACCACCCATGCAGGGCTCTCCGAATTAATTTTTGCAGCTGCTTTTGGCTCAGTATTTTTATATTCTTCCAGAAAATAACTGTCGATATATTCCACCACGTCAGTGCGCTCCTGGTTAGAAGCATCTATGCGTCTTTTCCATTGTAGTCCTTCAACCGGGCTAATTTGTGGATTCCGTACCACATCTTCCATATGCCACTGTACAGTGTCTATCCAGCATTTCAGATAGAGCAGATGGTCAATTGAACTGATGCGGTATGGATTTGCAATAGGTTGATCTATACGGTTATGGATGTGATAATCATCAATTGCCTCTCCGAAAATTTTGTTGCAAAGCTTACTAATCATGACTCAAAGGTAAGGATAACTATTTTTTATTGCTGAAGTAATGAGAGATATCTTCTAAGGAGAATGCATTTAAGCATTGCAGTGCTGTCAATCCGCCTTTTCTTCCCATCAGCACGCCATAATGCATATCATGGAATCCTTCTTTTCTATGGGCGTCGGGATTTACAGAAAGTAATACACCTTTCTCAAGTGCATAACGATGCCAGCGCCAATCCAAATCAAGCCTAAGCGGGTTTGCGTTGATCTCTATAATTACCTGATTTGCTGCACAGGCATCAATTACCTTCGCAAAATCAATGGGATAGCCCTTTCTGCTCAGTAATAACCGGCCAGTTGGATGTCCTAAAATGGTCGTATGCGGATTTTCTATGGCTTTAATCAATCTGGCTGTTGCTTTTTCTTCGTCCATACGCAGGTTGCTGTGAACAGAGGCCACAACAAAGTCGAATGTGCCAAGTATGTCATCACTATAATCCAGGGAGCCATCGTTCAGGATGTCGCTTTCAATTCCTTTAAAGATCCGGAATGGAGCAAGCTTCTGGTTCAGGGTTTCAATTTCCCGGTGCTGTGCATAAACACGTTGTTCATTCAATCCGTTAGCATAAAAAGCCGATCGGGAATGATCACAAATGCCCAGGTATTCTAATTTGAGCTTGTCTTTGCAGTATATGGCCATTTCCTCAAGTGTATGTACGCCATCGCTCCAGGTAGAGTGATTGTGTAAACTGCCCTTCAGATCCTCGTAGGTTATTAACTGCGGTAACTGATGATCTTTTGCAAGCTGGATTTCATTTAAACCTTCCCTCAGTTCCGGCTCAACAAAAGCCAATCCTGCACTTTCATAGATTTCTTGCTCCGTTCCAAAAGGCCCTGGACCTGCTATAGCTAACACTTCATCTACATGTTGTTTGTTGCCGGTGAGTTTAAACCAGTTCAGGTAGAAATCGATTTTTTGAACCACATAGAGTTTTATTTCCAGTCCAAATGCACTGTTCGCCAGGTAGGTTCCATCAGCCTGCTGTTCAAATACCAGTGGTTCAAATCCAATTATCTTTTCTTCAATCTCCTCGGGATGATCTGCACCGATAATCAGGTCAATTTCTTCGATAATCTCTGCGCAACGGCGATAATCACCAGCGATACCAAGGAGTGGATTACCGCTGACTGTGTTTAACCAGACAGCCATATCCGCATATAAATTGTTGACCAGCTCTTCAGCCTGTGCGTATAGAAATTTACCCTGGGCAGCCATCTTAAACGCAATGATCTTTTTGATTTCCTCCTGGGTCTTCAGTCCAAAACCTTTAGCTTCAATCAGCCTGTTTTCGTTACAGGCGTAATATAGTTCCCCAACGTTTTCGATGCCGAGCTCTTTCCAGATCACTGCAATTTTCTTAGGCCCGATGCCTTTGATCCCAAGCATTTCTACAATGCCTTCGGGTGTTTGAGCAAGAATGGATTGCAGATCGGCCATCGCGCCTGTTTCCAGCAGTTCCCATACCTTGGCAGATATACTTTTTCCCAGACCATCTATCTGGGTTATTTCATCCAGGGTCTTACCTTTAATGGCATAGGGTAATTTATCCATTTTAAAAGCGGCATTAGCAACAGACTTAATTTTAAAGGGGTTCTCCTGGTGAAGTTCCATTAACTGAGAAAGCAGGCGTAGGGTACGGGCAATGGTTTTGTTTTCCATTAAGAAAATGATTTTTATTGGATTTTGATTTCGTATGGCATCCTGGCTTGTATCCCGGATCTTGATATAGCCGATTTTATTTGCTGATAAAAAAGGTAATTCGCGCCAAGTTCCTGTTTCGCAAAATAGGTTTTAATCTTTTCCGTGCTGTTTTCCATAAGTGATTTTAATGGATCCAGCATCTCCGGATATTCGACAACCTTATAGGTTTCCAACCTCGCCTTTTTGGCTGCGGAAACGATCGCCTCGTTAAAGCTTCCTGTTCGGTCGGCCAATCCAATTCTTACCGCATCTGTGCCTACCCAAACTCTTCCGCCGCCGACGCTGTCAACATAAGCTTTTGTTTTTCTGCGCCCATTGGCTACCCGTGTGATGAAGCTATCATACACGCGGTTCACATCGTTTTGAATAATTAACCTTTCTCCTGATGTCATGGGACGGTCAGTGCTCATGATGTCCGCATATTTTCCTGTTTTAACGCCATCAAAAGTGATTCCCAGCTTTTCATTATACAGTTTCTGAAGATTTGGGATCACACCAAATACCCCTATAGAACCTGTTATCGTGTTGGGTTGTACAAAGATAGAATCGGCGCCGCAGGCGATGTAATATCCACCGGATGCGGCAACATCACCAAAAGAAGCGATAACAGGCTTGACTTTTTTCGTGAGCGCAATTTCTCTCCAGATCACATCAGAAGCCAGTGCACTGCCGCCTGGAGAGTTTACCCTCAAGACGACGGCTTTAATGCTGCTGTCTAAACGTGCTTTCCTGATGGTTCTTGAAATACGTTCAGAGCCAATCCGCTCGTCTGAGCCCTCTCCACCAATAATGTCACCATTGGCATAAATAACAGCCACTTTATCTTTCGCGGAATTGTTCTCGGCCTCCTTAGCACTTATGGCATATTCATTAATCGTAACTGTTGCCAGGTTCTTTTTTTTGTCTTTTCCGCTGAGCAACTTTAATTCATCGATAATCTGATCTTTATATTTCAGCTCATCAACCAGTTTATAAGCAAGGGCATCTTTAGGTTGCTGGATCTTGTAATCGTCAGCAATTTCATGAAGTACAGGGGGACTGATATTTCTGCTTTTTGATATGCCGTCCAGAAAGGTTTCATATAAGCCTCCTAAATACGCTGTCACCTGTTCCCGGTTTTTATCGCTCATCTTATTGGTAAAAAAGGGTTCTACCGCGCTTTTGTAATTGCCAACCCTTATAATCTGCGCTTCAATGCCCAGTTTATCCAGGGCACCTTTAAAAAACATCATTTCAGATTTCAGGCCTTTAAATTCTAATGCGCCTTCGGGATTTAAATAGACTTTATCAGCAACCGAAGCCAGATAATAAGCCCCTTGGGTATACACTTCGCTATAGGCTATTATTTTCTTTTTACTGGTTTTGAAATCAATCAGTGCATCTCTGACTTCACGCATAGTAGCAAAGCCGGCCCGCGGTGAACTTACACTGAGGAAGATACATTTGATGTTGTCATCTGTTTTAGCTTCACGCAAGCCCCGGATAATATCATTAAAGCCAATGCTTTTGTTTCCTTCCGAACCTACAAAAGGTAATTTAGAGAGGGGGTCCTCCGATGTTCGTTCTGTTATCTCCTGGTCAAGATTGAGAAAAAGTACAGAATTACTGCTTACATTTACTTTTTCGTCTTTAAAAGAGGATTTTACAATACCAACAATAAGCACTATAAAAAATACTAAAAAAAGAGCCAGCGAAATGACTACGCCAACAACTGTTGCAAAAACATACTTAAAAAAATCTCTCATGTCCCCCGTAAATATTTATTTTGTAAAGATAAGTAAACCTAAAGAGTTTACCCTTTTAATTGGGTCTTAATATGGAATTGGATACTGAAAATGTCTATTTGTTACTAGGAAGTAATTTAGGGGATAGATTGGCACTTATAAACGACGCGATAAGCCAGATTGAACAACGCATTGGCGTTGTTTTTAAGCGGTCATCCATGTACGAAACCGAGGCATGGGGTAATCAGGACCAGCCAGCTTTTTTTAATATAGCGGTCGGTGTTAAAACCATGCTCAGTCCTTTAGCGGTTCTTCAGGAAGTGCTTGACATCGAATCAGCGTTGGGCAGGGTGAGGCATGAAAAATGGGGGGCGAGGCTGATTGATATCGATATTATTCTGTATGGTGACAAAATTGTGGATATGGGAGCGAAATTGCAGATCCCGCATCCGCAAATGCAATACCGAAAATTTGTGCTTGAGCCACTAGCCGAAATTGCCGGAGAATGTATTCACCCATTATTGAAATTAAATGTATCGGAAATATTAGAAAGATTAAGTGATAATTTGTCAGTATCAAAAATATAATTTCATTAGTTTTGTCTATGATGATAAACTTACAAAAAAACAATGAGCCTTTAGATCTCTCTTATTTAAGGGACATGTCTGGGGACAGCGCTGAATTTATCATAGAGATGATAGATATGTTTAAAATGCAAACACCTTTGTATATCGCTGACCTGAGGAGGGCCATTGAGGATAAGGACTGGCCTAGGGTATCTAACTGTGCTCATAAAATAAAGCCCACGTTTGCTTATGTAGGTCGTGAAGATGCGAAAGATCACATGCAAATGATGGAAAATAATGCGAGGGATCTGAAAAACATCGAAGAGCTGCCTTTGGCATTTAACGAGATCAGTTCTTTTGTAGAGATCCTGTATGGTCAGCTTGACGAGGCCAGGGCCGAGTTGGAAAAACAGCTTTAAGCAACATTAAAGGGCTGAGTGCTTAAAATGAACGACAGATAGGCCGATATACAAAATAAGTATAAGTGGGACCGCTGCAAATTGGAGAAAACCCACGAGCAATAGGGATAGGATTAGAAAAATATACTTTATCTTATTCTGTTCCCAGCTTGTTGAATTGAACTTGAGCGAAAAAATCTTTATTTCGCTTACCAGTAACCAGCTTACTAGCACAATAAGCCCAACCAGTAGTGGGGCAGAGCCGATGAGTAAGGGATAATCTTTTTGTATAAAAGGTAAGGATACAATAAACAATGTATTCATCGGTGTGTTCAAGCCTATGAAATCTTCTGTTTGCCTGGTATCAATATTGAATTTCGCTAGTCTTAATGCAGAAAATACCGTAATGATGAAGCCAAAATAGGGTAAATAGGAGGAGCTGTAATCACTCCGGCTTAACAATTGAAACATCACTACTCCAGGTAGGAATCCAAAGCTAACCACGTCGGCCAAAGAGTCCAGTTCTTTGCCAATAGCCGATTTTACATTTAGCAATCTGGCGACAAAGCCATCAAAAAAATCAAAGACACCCGAAAGAAGTACAAAGTAAGCTGCAATTTCAAGGGACCCGTTAAAGGCATAAACAATACCTACACAACCCGAAAACAGGTTGGCACAGGTAATTGCATTTGGAATATGTTTTTTCATATCAGGATTCGGGAGCAACGAAAAGAGGAAGTATTCAAGAACAAGGACGAAGGAGTAAGGAGCCAGGATAGAAGGCTACGCGCTCTAAGCCTGGCCCCTTGTTCTTTTATCTATATGCTAACTATTCATTGAAATTAAGAATTCTTCATTGGATTTCGTGCCTTTTATCTGAGCCTGAACAAATTCCATGGCTTCCTGTGCATTCATGTCTGCCAGGTGGTTGCGTAAGATCCATACGCGTTGTAAGGTATCTCTATCATGTAACAGGTCGTCTCTGCGGGTGCTTGAAGCGGTGATGTCAATAGCAGGGAAAATCCGTTTGTTAGATAATTTACGGTCTAACTGAAGCTCCATGTTACCGGTACCTTTAAACTCTTCAAAGATCACCTCATCCATTTTTGATCCGGTATCCGTTAATGCAGTGGCAAGTATCGTTAATGACCCCCCTTTTTCGATATTACGCGCAGCACCAAAGAAACGTTTAGGTTTGTGTAAGGCATTCGCATCCACACCACCAGATAATATTTTTCCAGATGCCGGGGCAGTTGTATTGTAAGCTCTTGCCAACCGTGTTATGGAATCTAAAAGAATGACCACGTCATGTCCGCATTCTACCAGACGCTTCGCTTTTTCCAGCACTATATTCGCGATTTTAACATGTCGTTCTGCAGGCTCATCAAAAGTAGAGGCAATTACTTCGGCTCTTACGCTCCGGGCCATATCGGTTACCTCTTCCGGACGCTCATCAATCAATAGAATGATTAGGTAGACCTCAGGGTGATTTTTTGCGATGGCATTCGCAACTTCTTTCAGTAAATTGGTTTTACCTGTTTTAGGCTGCGCAACGATCAATCCACGCTGACCTTTACCTATTGGAGTAAACAGGTCTATGATCCGGGTAGAATAGTTATTGGTTTCTGTAAACAAATTTAACCGCTCTGTCGGAAATAATGGGGTCAGATAATCAAAAGGCACGCGGTCCCTCACATCGGCTGGTAAACGGCCGTTAATGGTCTCAACCCGAACCAATGGAAAATATTTTTCACCTTCTTTAGGCGGACGGATGCTTCCCTTTACGGTATCGCCGGTTTTTAAACCAAATAGTTTAATCTGCGATTGCGACACATAAATATCATCCGGTGATGATAGATAATTGTAATCAGCAGATCTTAAAAATCCGTAGCCATCAGGCATAATTTCCAACACGCCCTCATTGGTAATGGTGTTGTCGAAATCGAGGTTAGAATAGCTGTTTTCATTCTGTTTATGGTGACTGCTATTCCCAGGCATTTTTGGTCTGTTGTCTGCCGGTCGTTGCTTTTTGTTTTGATCGGCGTTAACAGGAACGTTAGTTCTGCCTTCAGTTGAAGGCATTGCAGAATCAGCTTCCTCTACTACCGGGGCCGCAACTCTTTCTTGCAGGGCAACTTCAGCTGGAGCGTCAAATAAAGCCTCTTGCTTATAATCTTGTGAAGCGGTAGGCTGCGGGTCAAATAACGAAGCCCTGTTAAATGGCCTTTGTGTTTTTCCTTCACTCTCTTTAGGAGAAATGCGAATCCGTTTTCTTGAAGGCTTCTCTCCCTGCACATCTTTTTCAATAGGATCCGAAGGAGTTTTCGGGTGTCCTTTTACCGCACGTTCCTTAGCCACCGCATTTTTCGCCGGCACCTCGTTCATTAGGGGAACGTTCTCTGTCGAATTATTTTCCGGTATGGTTTGTTCTGGTGTTACCGCATCCTTAGCCGGACTATTTTTGTGTGCACTATCTTTAACTGCTTTGGTCTTCGTTGCCTTTACAGGTGCTGCTTTAGGAGCAGACTCAGCCTCAGCTTGTTGTTCTGTTATCTGGGCGATAATTTCAACAAGTTCAGCTTTACGCAATTCATCAGCATTTAGAATGCCTTGAGTTTTTGCTATCTCACGCAGTTCCGCAGTGAGTTTTTCATTTAATTCTGTTTTATTAAACATTATATGGATGTAGAGAA
>CBFGNP010000025.1:0-13880 GCA_965650095.1 uncultured Pedobacter sp.
TACCTTGAGGATAAAGATCCTTAAAAGGCAAGGCTTCTGTGAATTCAAGTAATTTATCTAACAGCTGATCAAAAGTTAGCTTCGGAAATTTCGATGCATCCTTCAGATCGTCAATATTTTCCAGCGGATCTGTGATATAAGGCACGCTACCGAACTGTATTCCCAGTTGCAAATAGACCCATGAACGTATCGCACCGATATCAGAATAACGTTGTTTATATTCGTCATTGGTGAATTTTTTATCTGCCAGCATGAACTTGAAATTTGCAAGTACATCGTTACAGTTCAGAATTACTTCATAAAATGCTTTGGGGCTGGCATAAGGATTATCCATACTCACCTGATGTTCGTTGATCTCGCGAAGGTGCGGATCCGAATTTTGTGTCACGGTCATTAAATCTGCCCTCAGCTCATTCAATATTACGTACTGCTTAGCCAGGTTCATAAACTTTCCGTAAACACCCAATACAGCTGCATCAGCATCGTAGATATCTCTGTAAGTCTGTTCTTTTGTTAAGCCATTCTGAGCATCTACATCCAGAAATTTTTTACAGGAAACTGTTGTTGAAAGCGCTATTAGTAGTGCCATACAACTAAACCAAGTTGCTTTATTATATTTTAATTTCATCATTTCTAATTCTAAAATTTGCTGATATGATTAAAGTCCTAATCTGAAACCCAATTGAAAAGTTTTGTATTGCGGAGTCAGACCAATATCTACCCCTTGTGCAAATAAAGATCCGCTTGCACTAAACTCCGGATCATAACCTAAATAATCAGTAACGGTAAAAAGATTGTTGGCACTTAAATAAAACTTCGCCGACTTGACAATCTTATTTTCCAAGGGCACTGTATAAGTTAAAGCGATCGTTCTTAATCTTAAATAAGAACCATCCTCTATCCAGCGGTCGGAAAATAAACTGTTTCCCATTGGATCACCCCATATTGCCTGTGGTGTAGAAGTTTGCTGCCCGTCTGCCCTCCATCTGTTTAGGACTGCAAGGGTTTGATTTTCATATCCTGACATTTTCTCAAGGTTGTTTCTGGTAGCATTATACAGATCGTTGCCCAGAGAAAAGCTAAACAACGCGCTTAACGAAATTCTTTTGTAGGTCACAGCGCTACTGAACATACCTGCCCATTCAGCATTTGGGTTACCGATTACTGTTCTATCTTTTTCATCAATTATTTTGTCATTGTTTCTGTCCGTGAAATGTACATCACCGCCTGAAAAAGGAACTAAAGAAGCGTCTGGTAGTCTTTTCATCAAGCCGGAAGCAGCTGCCTGCGCACCAGTGGTAAATATGCCGTTACTTTCCAGACCATAAAATAAATTTGCGTCCTGTCCCTTTTTGGTAATATAAGCTGCACCCCCATATTCAGTAATAATTTCGTCCACAGGTAAACTGGTAACTTCATTTTTATATTTTGACAGGTTTATACCAAGATCTAATTTAAGGGAACTGTGATTAATGACCCTGCTATTAACAGAAAATTCATACCCCTTGGTTTGCATCGCTCCGCTATTATTAACAACATAGCTCATACCCGTATAAGCATTAGCGGGCTCAAAAATCACCATGTTATTGGTGTTATTGATAAAAGCATCAAAACTCGCATTGATTCTTTGTTTTAAAACCGAGACATCCAGGCCTAAATTGGCTTTCTTTACTGTTTCCCATTGCAGATATGGATTTCCTATATTGCCCCTTACCAGGCCCTGGGTGCCTAATAAATTCTGTGAAACATAATAAGACCTCGCGGTAGAATTGCCGATATCATCATTTCCGCTAATGCCGTAAGACACCCTCAGCTTGAGCAGGTCAATGGCTTTTTGGTTAGCCATAAAATTCTCTGACGAGATTAGCCAGCCGGCAGCAATTGATGGCATATAGGCAAATTTATCCTGACCTACACTTACTGCACCTTTTTGTGCCAGATGGCCAAACCTGCTTGAACCGTCCAGAGCCATATTTAAAGAAATAAAATATTTGCTGAGGTAATTATAATCCGCCCCAAAATATAGGTTTATCCAGTTCCATTTACCAAGTGAACCGCCGATCTGCCTCAGGGTTGCGGTACCCGCGCCTACACTCAGGAAATCATCAGTAGGCGAGTTATATCCTAAACCATAATCACTCTCCGCTTCATTTGTCTGCGTACGCAACCCTAATCTTACTTTTAAATTGTGCTTGTCCATGTAAGATTTCGCGAAATTCAGATAGGTATCATTGTACATTGAAAATAGCCTTTGTATCTCACTGCCAGATCTGTTTAATGCTACATCCGTCGTCAGCGTGTCACTGGCAATCCCTTTGTCCGGAAGAAAGAAATTTTCTCTCGCCTTATCGTATGTTAAACCTAAAATGGTCCCCAGATTTAAATTTTTACCTAGCTTATAGCCAAATTGAAGATTACCTGAAAAGCGATACGCCCTGTTGATCCCCACGGTTTTATCACTCACCAGTACAGATGGATTGCTTACGTTAAAATTGTCGGTATCAGCCAGGTTAGGAGATCTTTCTCCGGTTGACGAATACTCATTGGTAGCTAAAAAAGGTGCTTTTGTTAAACCCAGATATAGGGGACTTGTCCTGGGATACAGTCCTTCATTACGAATGTCGCTTTGGTTATAGTAAAATGACAAATTGGCCTGCATGGTCAATTTGGGCGTCAAATTCAGATCACCATTCAACCTCATATTATATTTAGACTGTGTAATGCCTTGAACAATGCCTTGATTATCTAATAAACCCAGGGAAAGTGCGTATCTGGCAATATTGTCTCCTCCTGTTACTTTCAAATAATAGTTTTGGTTATAGCTATTGTTCATCACCTCGTCTTGCCAATGGGTGTCATTATGGTAGGTATAGTAAGTCTGACTGCCGCGGCTATCATTCATGAAGGGCTGTGCCTGAATCTCTGACTGGGCCAATCCTTTCGTCTGTAGTAGTTGAGACAAGTAAGTTCGGTACGCTGCAGCGCCCATTAAAGGTATGCTTTTAGGTTGTTGGTTAAATCCACCATACACACTGAAGTCCATCTTCGTTGTCAGCTCTTTGGTATGCGTAGTCCTGATCATCAAAACACCGTTCCCACCTTTTGTACCGTATAAGGAAGAACCGTCTTTGATAATGGTTATGTCCTCAATATCCTTAATATCGATGTTTGCAATCTGTGAATTAAAATTATTGCCTATAAGTTCGGAACTATAATCTTCATTATCATACAGCATGCCGTCGACAACAATTAATGGTTTATTGGTGGCATATAAAGAATTAAATCCCCTAAGCCAAAGGGTCGCATCGCTGTTAGCAGCTCCAGATCTTCTGGTTGAATATAATCCTGCAACCCTGCCCTGCAGAAAAGTTCCTGGTGTTTCGTTTGAGGTTACCTCCCAGCGGCTCCTATCCAGAGTTACAGTTTTTGCAGCATATGGTGACTGGCTTTCTAAGATGGTTCCGTTGGGCAAGGTTATCTCATTGTAAAATGAAGCATATCCATCTTCATACAATGAAATCACTACTTTCTTTTTTCCCCTTAAAGCATGTTCTTTTGTTTGATACCCCTCATGAGTGATGAGAATGGTACTGTTTGAGTAAGGTACCTGTATCGAAAAATTACCCTTATCATTGGTAATAGCAGCGGAGTAACCCGGTAATGAAACGTTTATTCCTGACAAAGGCTTACCGTTTACCGCATCTTTAATATGGCCGGTGATTTCTTTTCCGTGCTTATGCTGAACGGTCTCCTTTTGCTTAAGGGTATCCTGCTGGGCTAGCACACTAAAGCTGAATACACTTAAAGTAAGCAGGCAACTTAATCTGATTATATATTTAGAGTCTATTTGCATCTTAAATTTATTTTTTTTATAAATTATTTTATAACCGGCACTAACTTTACATAATCTAACGATAGTGTGTTAACCCCGCTTGACGTACTGTTGTTATTTGCAGCAATTAAAGCCAGCGGGATATTTCCAGCGGTATTTAAAGTGAATTCTCCCAGATAAACTTCATTATAATTGGCGATGTTTACATTGGTATAAGGGTAAAAAGCAATTGAACTTATGACTGTTCCATTTGAATCCTTAACACCACCTACCATCAGCCGTTGCTGAAAAACGTTGGTTTGTATGTCATTAATGGCACGCCAGTAAGCCTTATACTTTGTACTGTAAAGTACAGGAGTGGTATAACCAACTTCAAATAATGGAATACCATGATTTTGTACCATCAAGTCATGAAACAGTACATTAAACGGATCTATTTTTTCTCTGTAATAGATATTCCCACGTTTATCACCAGGAATAAAGGCCCTTGGATTTTCACCTTCTACAACTGAGGTAACCAAACGTTGTTTTAAGTTGACACTCAGATCACTCATAATATAGATCACCCCGTTGCTTAAACTTACACGTTCCACAATGCTGGCACGGTCAATACCGACTTTAACCCCAAATTTAGAAACTAATGTATCCGGAAGTTCTGTTTGCTTATACTCTCCATCGAAAATCAGGTCCCGAATGGTATAATGCTTTGCTAAAAATTGAGTAGTGTCAACCCCGGGTCTTATAAAATACGGCAGTAGCTTATTTGTCTCTGTATCAAATCCAGAATTTTGCATTAAAAAGAGCGTGAATTTCTTGTTTTCATCTTTTATATTGTAGGTCTCTTTAATAAACTCATTATCCAATAAGGGCTGACCAACATCCGACAAGCCATTAGGATAAATATGAATAGAATCTAAAGCACCAATAAATGCCGCCTGGTGATTGGAAGCAGCATTTGCTTCGAGGTATTGCCAGATATTCAATTTCGGCTTAACAATACCGCTGATCACATGATATACGCCGTTGGCAGCAAACTTATTTGCCTGGATTATATCTGCATCACCGATATTGTCCTTTAAAAAAAGGATATGTTTGCCGTTCAGCATACGTATCGACAAGGAATCGGTTGGCGCATCGGTACGGTAGGCAGTAAGTGCAATATGGTTAGCTATAAAATTGTTCAGACTGGCAGTATCCGCAATAATACTGGGATCCATGTTGGCTATAGATGCATTGTCAGGAGCGAAAACAGTAAATGTTTTGGATGATGCCAGGATCTTATCGTATCCGCTTTTTACCAAAAGCTTATCAAACTCAGAAACGTCACTATTTTTGGAGAGCTGATCGAACAAATTATCTTTAATTACCGGATCTGTAATTTCATTATGCAAATCCCATTTTTTGCTACACGAATACATTCCGCTCATCAGGCATACAACAGCCAGGATCAGGTGTGATTTTTTTAAAATTCTCATCCTTTATGGATTATGTGTTTTTAATTTAATTTTAGTCTATTGATATACAACTTCGCCGTTAGGCCCGAACTTAGGATTCAACTGATCCATGTCTACCGGTATAAATTGGATCATATCAATTAAAGAATGGACGTTGCTATTCGATAATGCATCCAGTCTAAAGATGTGTCGGTCTGTTGTTTGAATGTCAATGATACCAAGGAACCTGCAATTCCAGTTAGAAGTACTAAAGGTTAAATTATTCTTGTACCCCTGAGCTTCCAACTCGGCAGGAGAAAGAGTGGTATTTCGGTATTCCCCGAAATTTACTGTTCTGGATAATGGCACCCCATCTATGGTAGCACTGCAGACATTACCTTTAGAACCCATAGCCCTGAAACTAATCCAGACTTTATATTTTCCTTTAATGACAACCGGAGTTTTGAACTCTACCCAAGGCACCACAGCAGTTCTGATATATATATCCAGATAATCGGAAAAATAAGACCCTGCCGTACTTCCTGTATTGGTTACTGCATAGCTTACAATATTTGTTGCGGCGCCACCCAAAGCAATATCTTTAATTTTTCCTGCTACAAAATTCTCCCCTTTACCCGGCTGTCTGAATATACCAGGCAATTGGCGGATTTCAGGCTGGTCCGCCACATCCCAATAAACAGGAGTTGGCATCCGGCTTTTAATGAAAAAATCGCCTTTTACAAAGTGCAATACTCCGTTTTTGGTGGTGACATCGCTGTTTACTCTATCGGCAACTACGCCTTTTTCCAAAACGCCGCCAAAAGTTTCCTCATTGAATAAAATAGTGTCTTTGCTTAGCTTAACTGTAATAACCTCCAGCGGTGCAGAAGTGACATGGGATGTAGCTGAAACGATATCAGCCATGTATTTTAAACCAGGTAATACCCTGTAAGCGATATACAAGTTTAAACTGTCTGAAGGATTGGCCGGATCGCCCGTATGGGAATATTTTGCCTTTAGATCCGCAAAAGAGTTAATTCCATTTTCCCGGTAAACGGCATCTGTTTCGGCCAATACCGAAACATAGCTACCTACACTGTCTACAAATGTTAAGGGCTTATTTAACTTAGCATCCCAGCCAGTGGCCTTTAGGGCCTCTGCAAAAATTGTAAGTGAAGAATTTGCTTCGATCTCTTCTGCTAACGTTCTGGTAGAGGGGATCAATACACGATCTATAGCATGTATAATTCCATTGCCCACCCGTATATTGGACTTAACAATCCTGGAAATTTTATTGATGGTGATTTTAGTGACACCCCCTTCGTTTTGTGCACCTGTAGTTAAATATTGCCCCAACATGGTTGCAACAGCAATTTTGCCATCGGTAAAAGCTGTTGTCGAAATGGTATCTTCAATAAGGTGCAATCTCACAAGATCTTTTAGCGTCTCCACATTTACGTCCTCCAAGCTGCTTTTGCCGATGTCGGATAAATAGTTTTTTATCGCATCATTTGTGGGCGTAAATAAGGTGTAAGTACCATAAGCCCCCAGATAAGATGACACGCCCGTAAGTTTTAAGATCTTTAGAAATTCAGAGTAATTCGCCAGATCTTCCTCCAGATACCCGGTTATATTAACACTTTCATCCGTTGTTTGAGAGAAATTTTCTTTTTTGCAAGCCTGAAGCCCTACCAAGGTCAACAGGATAAGGAGGACCATCGTCTGCAGGCTTTTTGCTTTCAATAACTTTTTCATGTTCTTAGATTTAAAATTTATTGATAAAAAGGATTTTGTACCAACACTTTATTTGTTAGCAATTCCTGGTAATAGATGGGAAGGTAATGGCTGTTTACATCCCTGTATTTGGAAATGATGCTTTGCTGCTTATCTATTGGCGCACTATAGGTCACCATGTCTATTAAAAGATCTAAGCGCTCATAGTTATTTCTTTTTGCATTTCTTAGTACATCATACCACCTTTTCCCCTCGAAGGCAAATTCACGGGCCCTTTCTTTTAGCAAATAATCGGTAATACCATTTTTATCAGTAGCCTGGACCTCCATTTTGGTTCCTTCCAGTGCCTTGGCCCTTGTTCTGATCACCTCGATGATATCCAGGGCTTCCTGCCCTCTTCCCAGCTGGTTTAGCGCTTCGGCTTTCATTAATAATATATCTGCATACCGGTATACAAACCAATGTGTAAAAGACTGGTCCAGTGTTTTTCTGTCATTTCTGTTCAACCCGATATATTTATAAATAGCATTATCTGCCGATACCACCGAGGCTCTATCCGCCCTGATATCTGCCTTTGTGTCATCCTCAAAATCAATCTGATAAATTTCTTCCATTACCCTTCCCGAGGCAATGTATCTCGGCCTTTGGAACAGCATGTAATAGAATGGATTTAATTGCTGAACGTCAAACTGCAGTTCAAAGATCCCTTCTGTTGAATTACCATTAGCATATAAAGTGGTAAACCAGGCGCCATTACCATCTACCAAACGAAACGGATTTGCCGGAGCCGTCACGATTTTATCGCAAGCCTCCAGGGCCTTTTCATAATTTTCTAACCATAAGTAAACATCAGCCTGAAAAGCATTTACAGTGTACCTTGTAATTCTGCCCTTATCAGAAGCAGTGTTTCCATAAGTGATCTTCGCTTTAGGCTCGGCTTCCAGCAGATCTTTCTCTACCTGTTTAAAAACATCAATTTGCATGGAAACCGGTATCTGAAAATTATCGGCATCACTTTTAGTAGCTGTTAATTTTAACGGAACATTACCCCAGGTACGAGCTAGTACGAAATACATATAGGCCCTAATGGTTAATGCCTCTGCCATGTAGCCGTCGAGTTCCTCCTGTTTAAAAGTAGGATCAGTTTTCATTACACCAGGTGCATAATCTATTACATTATTACAGTAGTTAATAATTCTATAGAAGCTTGTCCAGTCTGTTAATGAATTACTTGATAATATATTCACATTCATAATATCAAGTTCCTCGGTACTCGCACCTGGCCCTGGCGAAACCATGTCTGCCCTAAATTCCCCATACATAAAAAGATTTTCTGTTAAGGGCCTGCCTTGACTCGCCAGTAAAGAGGAATAACAGCCGATAACAGCAGATTGAACTTGCTCCTTAGTTTGCCAGAATTCCGACCCGACAATTCCATCCTGCGGCTTCAGATCTAACCATTTATTGCAGGAGCTTAATCCGCCCAGGGTTAGCAAAACTAATGCGATTATATATATATTTTTTTGTATCATAATGATGCTTCTAATAATTAAAACCTAGTTGATAAGCCAAATGTTAAGCGCTGTGTAGGCGGAGTCCTGGAATTATCCAGGGCTATTCCAAAAACTCCCTTGCTCATATTTACTTCAGGATCCTGACCTCTGTATTTTGTGAGGGTAAAGAAGTTCTCTCCTGTTACATATATCCTTAAGTCGGCGAGTTTTATTTTATCCAGAATTCCTTTTCCGAGTGAATAACTTACGGTTGCAGATCTGAACCTTAAAAATGATGCGTCTTCAACATAACGGTCAGATCCCAACCAGTTATAGCCTGTGCCATAAATTGCTCGCGGCATATTGGTTACATCTCCTGTATTTCTCCAGCGGCTTAAAACAGCAGTACTTTGGTTGTCGTACCCAGCCATATTTGTAGTGAGCATATCTGTTTGGTTGATTACCTCATAGCCTAGTCTGTAACTAAAAAAAGCACTGATTCTCAAACGATTCTTAATATTAAATGTTGGCCCGAAACCTCCCGTAAATTTAGGACTGCTATTACCCAGATAAACCACATCTCTGGCATCTATATTGCCATCATGATTGATGTCTTCATATCTGGCATCTCCTTCCTGAAACACATAATCTGTTGCAGGATAATTGAAACGCATGTAAACGGGCTGTCCATTCGGACCTAAAATTTTACTACCGTCCTTATCCAGTGCAATAGTGGCATCCTTATCGGCATAAACACCGTTAAATTTGTATCCATAAAAAGAACCATAAGGATTATTTACTCTTAAAAAGCGCTTAAAACTTCCGTTCCGATCGGAAAAGCCTTCCTCCGATGGGAAATATTCAGATATTTCACGTATAATATTTACATTTCTGGCTATGTTAAAACCAAAATCTATCGTGAGGTTCTTTGATTTATAAGGCGTTGCATTTAAACCAAACTCCCAGCCCTGATTGTCTAGCTTACCATAGTTAAGGTCCAGATCATTAAATCCGGAGACAGAAGAAATCTGCAGATTTTCCAATAAGAGATCCGTTGTTCTGTTTTGATAAAGGTCTACATCTACGCGAACCTTGCCTTTAAACATGTCGAGATTAAACCCTATATTCTTCCCCGTTACCGTCTCCCATTTCAGGTTACTTAGTTCTATATTTGCCGGATAAACACCAGGCATGCCCAAGTAGTTAGACGGGAAATTTCCATATACATTAAAATACATGTAATCATATCTTGGCGCCTTACCAGACTGTCCATAGCTTAACCTGAAACTCAGGTCATCAATGAACTTAAATTTCTTCATAAAGTTTTCACCGGACACCCTCCAGCGCGCGGAAACAGAAGGAAAATAACCATACCTGTTATTTGGGCCAAACTTAGAGCTGCCGTCTGCCCTTAAACCTACATTCACAATGTATTTATCGACATATTTATATTGAGCACTGATGAGTGCACCAACACTTCTGGACTCTCCGATGCCAGTATTCAGTCTCAGCTCTGTATTTTGAGTCCTGGACGCATTTGAGGGATCTGTCAATAGTGAGGAGGCCGTATTAGAGGTGAGCGCTTCGTGGCTAACTCCTCTGTAATCGTCAGCCTGTAAAGACAAGATGCCTTGCAATCCATGCTTGCTACCCAACTGTGGAACATATATGAAATTTGCTTTGGTTTGTACCCTGAACTGATCCAGATCAGAATCACCTGCTCTGTTTACGACAGTTTCTGTATAAGGTCTGCCAGTAGCTATCTGAGGTAAAAAATTATTCACCTTGCTGTTGTTGATATCAAACATGACCGTAAAATCTGAGAATAGCACATTTGGCAGGATATCGTACTTAAGGTTAAAGATCGGAACAATTCGTTCACCTTTTTGACGGTTGGATGCATATTCTCCCATTGCTGCAGGGTTGTATGTCCTGCTGTACGACCCTTGAATGTTAGATTCAGGAGAAAAGAAATTCGGGGTTAAATTACCATATTCATCATATTCATACACCCCCATATTTGGCATTTTTGTATAAGCTACACTTCTTAAAGCATCGGCAGTGTTGTTGGTTCCATTGACATAATTTCTGTCTGTAATAGAGTGGGTATAGGCAATATCTGTTCTGAACCTGATCCTGTCGGATACGGTATAGTCTAAATTTAACCTTGCACTAATCCGGTTCAAGCCTGTACCAATGGTCACGCCTTTTGAATCCAGATAGCCAACAGACGAATAATATCTGGCTTTTTCCCCACCTCCCTGTATGGAGATGGTATGATCACCTGATGTACCTGTCTGTGTTATTGCATCTACCCAATCCGTATTATTGCCGTAGTTCTTGTACCAATAAACATCACTTGGATCGTACTGGAATTCTTTAACCGAAAGTGTATTTAATGGCGTTCCCGTTCTGTTCATAAATTCCTCTGGAATCAGCTGAGAATATTGATCACCGCTTAACATCGGTATAGCTGACGGAATTTTAGAAAACGATCCTTTAAACGAATAATTTATAGTCGGTGCACCTATTGTACCTCTTTTAGTTGTAATGAGCAATACTCCGTTGGAAGCTCTCGAACCCCAAACTGCTGTTGCAGCGGCATCTTTTAAAATGGTGATGGTTTCAATATCTGCCGGAGCTATATTTAATAGTTGTGCATAGCCATCCTCATCCGCTGTTCCAAAATTAAAATCAGAGGGCACAGTCGTTTCATAAGGCATCCCATCCACTACGATCAATGGCTCCGCAGAACCGCTAATAGATGATGTACCTCTTATCCTGATCGACATGCCAGAGCCGGGATCACCAGAATTTGCTGAAATGTCTACCCCCGGAATTCTTCCCTGCAGGGCTTCATCTATAGAGGTCGACTGCAGTTCCTGCAGTTCTTTGGCATTGATGGTAACATTGGCAGTGGTAAGATCTCTTTCTTCGATATGCATTAATCCGGAATTACCCGTCTTCGTTGTCGTAATGTTAACGGCGTCCAATTCCTGCAGATTGGATGCGAGGGAAATGTTCAATGTAGTCCTGCCATTCAGTAAGATGTCCTGAGTTTTGTATCCGATAAAGGAAACGGATATTTTATGAGATGCATCTTTTATTTTTAATGCATAATTGCCATTGATATCTGTAACCACTCCCGTAACGGTACGTCTGTCTTTATCCAGCTCCACTACTGTCGCTCCTATAATTGGCAATTTGTCTGCTTTGTCAATTACTTTACCTCTCAATAATAAAATACCAGGAGCGGTAGCCTTTGGTGTTTGCGCTACTGTTTTATTTGTGCTTAACAAAACACAAACCAATAACAAAAAACCTACATAGTAACTTTTGTATATCATATCTTTTTTGTGTTTAATATTTAAGGAAATTATCTATTAAGTGTATCATTGTTCGATCGGCAAGGTGATTGCTGGATTCGTTGATTACCCTTGCAGTTCTAAAATTCTTGTCGGTAAGCACCAGATTAAATTTCTGGTTGTTAACTTTTACAAACACCGGCTGAGATTCATCGTCTTTAAAGAGTGTTTCGGAGGATGTAACGTCCTGATTTCCGTCAGGAGCTACCGTATTTTTTGCCAGAATGTGGTACAGGATAAAGGCTTCAACTTTTTCTTTATCCGCCGCGGTGGAAGGGTTATTAGAAGCAGGCAATGACCCATCAGCTATCGCAGCTTGTATTGCCGCTGCATTAGGAACTAGAATAGTATAGGATGTGCCTAAACTAATACCTTTGATGCTTCCTGCCGCTGCATTATACAAAGACGAATTTTTTAGATATTGAAAAAAGGCGTTAAACTGCGACCCTGGCTGCGCCGCAAGGGCGGCAAGCTTTAAACCAACTCCCCGCTCACTAAATTCGAGTAAGTTATCCGTATAATAAACTCTTCCATTATTGGCTATTTCAGCGCTTCCCAAAATTTTAACGACATTGCCGAGGTCTTCATTTCCAGCAGCATATACCGTATTGGCATTCCATTTAATGTACTCGCCCGGGATATCCCTGTCGCCAGATCTGATATAGCCACTGCCCGACAGATCTTTTAACTCGTCTTGTGACGTATAAACAATGCTGTTATAGAGTATACGCTGCATCCTGTAGTTGGCGAGATTACCGGTTACCAAATTGCCTGTTGGCGAAGTATAATTCCATTCAGACCGAATAATATCATATTCAAAACCAAGGTTTCTAAGCACCTTATCAGACATCATGAAAACCGTGAACTTTATGGCCGGATTATTAATAATCCGCTTATATTCCTGATTTAAGGCCCTGGTCATTAATGTATATTCAGGATTTAAATAGGGCTTACTGTATACGGTGTAAAATACATTAGCTTCCTGTACCTTATTTGTACCGTAAAAGAGTCCGTTACTTAGTACTTTTTTATCAACGATATTTGTGTTTTTATCAAACCTTGCCGGTTCTTCTAAAGCGTTTATTGCCGATTCGAATCTGCTTGGCCATGCTGTAGATTGCCACATGTGTGCATTTATCAGGTCAACAAGGATATATTTAGGCAACTGATCTAAAGATTTGTAATGTTCCAGGACCTTGGTATCGATAAAGCTTTGCAGCACTTCATTTGTAGGCACAAACATGCTATAACCATCGGCCTGCCCGTCATTATCTTCGTTTTTCAAATAGTTTTCATTGTTCGGAGAAAAAGCCAATTCAGCGTCGTATACTTTTACATACACATCTTCTGTACTTCCGGTTAATATCTGATAGCTTTTTGTAGCATCACTATTTTTAACATAAGTAACCAGGTACTTATCTAAAATGCTTTTAAACAAACTGTACTGAGGTTTTTCTTTCAGGTACTGGTCGATACTTGGCATTGGCAGGTTCACATCGGTCACTTCATGAATAACACCGTTTTCTGCTATGATATCCGCCGTTTTAACCTGACCGCCCAATACGTTAAACCCGCTAAACGCGAGGCCTGGATAAAAATAAGTATAGTCCGTTTCTGGTATGGTTGCAGCACTCATAAACTTACTATGAAAATAGGTGATGTATTTATTGTTGTTATCGCCATTAACATAATATGGGATACCGCTGGACACTACTGCGTTATTACGATTTGAAGCCACAATAACCAATTCCTTTCCATCGATATTCTCCTTATAGAAACCATCGTAATAAGCGGTCCTTCTTTTAAAGGCTATGTCTGGCACCCAACCAATTCTGGATTGATAATCGGAAATATGATCAGTTTTAAATGCATTATACACCAAAGCATACTTTACAATCTTCTCTGCCATTTCCTTGCTTATCTCATTTACATCCGTAATGGACCTTTCTCCCATAAATTTTTTGAAAGCCTCATCATTAGGAGCAAACATGGTCCAATAACCCGACTTTCCTAATATTTCTTT
>CBFGNP010000026.1:0-13553 GCA_965650095.1 uncultured Pedobacter sp.
CTTTTTTTATTTTTGTAGCTTATGATGATCAATTTATTTGATGACAATGCCTGGCAATCTTTACGGCCACTGTCTTTTACCAGGCCGGTTGCAGATCTGCGAATAGGGATTCTGACGATTGCTGAAAAATGGCAGAAGCATCTGAATGCAACCTGTGGCTTTATTACGACAGAATATTTAGCGGTAAAATACCGGTCGCTCGCGGACGCCCAACTTTATATTAACGGATCTGTTTGTCCGGATGGGGGGTTACTGGAAGCATTTTCTGCTCTTGAGGCAGGCGAAGCCCTAAAAAAAAATGATATCCTTATTGGATATAAGCCAATTCCCGGCGAAACAGAGGGGCCAGATCCTTTAAAGCAACTCCGTGTAAAAGCGTATACTGCCGACTTCATCAGGATATTGGTTCCTGAAGATATTTTCAGCTATAATGATGTAGAGCTGAGAAAGGATTTTGCGTTGCTGACCAAGGGCAAAACATCAGTACAGTTAAGTGGAACAAACACTTTTTTAGGCGACGATATTTTCGCGGAAGAAGGTGCCCAGGCCGAGTGTTCTACCTTTAACAGTTTAAACGGCCCGATTTATATAGGCGTAAATTCGCAGATATGGGAAGGTTGTCACATACGGGGCTCGTTTGCCTTGTGTCATGATTCGCAGGTTAAAATGGGGGCAAAGATTTACGGGCAGACCACTATTGGCCCGTGTAGCCGTGTTGGCGGAGAAATTAATAATGCCGTGATCTGGGGATATTCCTCAAAAGGCCACGAAGGATATCTGGGCAATTCCGTAATGGGACAATGGTGTAACATTGGCGCCGACAGCAACAATTCAAATCTGAAAAATAATTATGCCGATGTCAAGTTATGGGACTATGAATCGGAGCTTTTCCGGGAAACGGGACTGCAGTTCTGTGGTTTAATTATGGCCGACCATGCTAAGTGCGGAATCAATACTATGTTTAATACCGGTACAGTCGCTGGAGTGAGTGCCAATGTTTTTGGTGCAGGTTTTCCGCGGAACTTTATCCCTGACTTTGCCTGGGGCGGTGCGCATGGATTTGATGTGTATCAGCTCGATAAAATGTTCGAAACCGCTGAAAAAGTTTACGAACGCAGAAATATAGCATTTGATACTGTCGAAAAGGATATATTAGCAGCTATTTTTGAAATGACAAAAATGCACAGGAGGTTTTAAGCCTGTGCGCACAATACCGATTTTTAAATAAACCTAATCACAAATAAATGAGAAAAAAAATAGTTGCAGGAAATTGGAAGATGAATCTGGATTATGCAAATGGCATATCTTTATTTTCAGAAATCGTTAATATGGTAAGGGATGAGAAAAATGGCGATCAGATCGCTATCATTTGCTCGCCATATATTCATTTAAACAGCCTGGCTAAATTAGGTGGTGATGTAGTTAAGATCGGGGCTCAGAACTGTCACCAAAATGATAGCGGTGCCTTTACAGGAGAGATCTCTGCCACAATGATAAAATCTGTTGGCTGTGAATATGTGATCATAGGCCATTCAGAAAGACGTCAGTATTTTGCAGAAAGCAACGAACTGCTTGCGCAGAAAACAGTTAAGGCATTAGAAAGCGGACTTGCCCCAATTTTTTGTATCGGTGAAACCCTTGACGAAAGGAACAACGGAAGTTATTTTGATGTCCTTAAGAGCCAGCTTGAGCAGGGCGTTTTTGGCTTAAGTGCCGATGACTTCTCGAAGGTGGTCATCGCTTATGAGCCGGTATGGGCCATCGGGACAGGCCTTACTGCAACTTCTGATCAGGCCCAGGAAGTACATGCCTACATCAGAAATGAGATCGCAGCTAAGTATAGCGCTGCAATCGCAGAAAATACCACTATTCTTTATGGTGGAAGCTGCAATCCGAAAAATGCAGCAGAGCTTTTTGCGCAGCCGGATATAGATGGAGGCTTAATAGGCGGCGCTTCACTGAAATCAAGAGATTTTGTGGATATTGTTAAAGCTTTTAATTCTTAATGAACTATATACAAGTCACTTTTAGTTTTAAAGCCATTGAAGAATATCAGCAGGACCTTTTAATTGCTGAACTGGCCGATATTGGTTTTAATACTTTTGAAGACGCGGCGGAAGGTTTTGTTGGATTCATAGATTTTAGTGCATTTAATGAAGATGCACTGATCGCTGTACTGAAATCGTTCGAAGGGGCGTTCCAGTACAGTTATGTAGTTTCAGAAATTGAAGGCAGGAACTGGAATGAGGAATGGGAGAAGAACTTTGAACCCCTCATCATCGATGAGCAGTGTTATGTACGCGCGACCTTTCATGAGGCAAAGCCACAATATAAATACGAAATCATCATAGATCCAAAAATGGCATTTGGAACAGGGCATCATCAGACCACTACAATGATGATGCAATATATCCTGGAAACGGATGTGGAGGATAAAGATATTCTGGATATGGGCTGCGGTACGGCCATACTCGCCATTCTGGCTGCTAAAAAAGGAGCCTCAAAACTGCTGGCGATAGATAATGACGAAGTTTGTTACCAGAGCTCAATAGAAAATGCAGCGTTGAACGGCATCCATAACCTGGTTGCCATTTGTGGCGGAAAGGAAGTGATTCCTGATACAACATTCGACATTATTCTCGCCAATATCAACAGAAATATCCTGCTTGATCAGATACCAGTGTACGCGAATGTATTGAAACCGGGAGGCAGTATTTTTTTTAGCGGCTTTTATGAGTCTCCGGATCTGGAGATGATAAAAAAAGCGTGTCAACCTTTTGGAATGAAATATGTTGACCATAAAAAGATTGGTGAATGGGTTGCTGCTCATTTTAGAAAAGATTAATTGAATAACACCTCATTATGCGTATACATTTTATAGCCATTGGGGGTAGTGCTATGCACAACCTCGCTATCGCTTTGCACAAAAAAGGGTACCAGGTTACCGGTTCGGACGACGTTATTTTTGAGCCATCAAATAGCAGGCTGGCCAGGTACGGTATTTTACCGAAAGAAATGGGTTGGAATGAGGCAAACATTAAGCCTGATCTGGATGCTGTTATTTTAGGTATGCATGCGTTTACTGACAACCCTGAACTGTTGAAAGCGCAGCAGCTCGGGCTGAAAATTTACTCTTATCCTGAATATATCTATGAGCAGACCAAAGATAAACTGCGGGTTGTAATAGGGGGAAGCCATGGTAAGACAACCATCACCTCTATGATCCTGCATGTGCTTAATTTCTATGAAAGAGATTTTGATTATCTGGTCGGTGCTCAGCTTGCAGGTTTCGATACCATGGTGAAAATTACCAGTGAAGCACCACTGATCGTTATTGAAGGAGATGAATACCTGGCTTCACCGATTGACAGGAGACCAAAGTTCCATCTTTATAAAGCAAACCTGGCAGTAATAAGCGGTATTGCATGGGACCATATCAATGTGTTTAAAACTTATGAAGATTACACCAGGCAATTCGGATTATTTATTGATACCATCCAGCCCGGGGGAAAGTTGATTTATTGCAATGCCGATAAAGACCTGAATGATCTTGTTGAGCAGTCAACCGCCGACGTAGAGAAAATCGGGTATGGGATTCCTGAGCATCTGGTGAAGGATGGTATTACCTATCTGCTGCCTGGCGAAACACCGCTTAAGGTGTTTGGTGAGCATAACCTTATGAACCTGAATGCAGCAAAATTGGTTTGTGCGCAATTGAATATCAGCGGCGGACAATTTGATGCAGCCATTGCCTCATTTAGCGGTGCATCTAAACGCCTGGAGCTTTTACTCAGCGAGGGGGAAACCAATGTATATAAAGATTTCGCACATTCTCCCTCGAAATTGAAGGCTACCATTGAGGCTGTAAAGACTCAGTTTCCCCAAAGGAAATTGGTAGCCTGTATAGAGTTACATACATTTAGCAGTTTAAATAAAAATTTTTTAGCTCAATATGCAGATACAATGAAAGTCGCCGATACAGCAATTGTGTATATTGATGAAAAAACTTTTCAACATAAAAAACTGGAGCCGTTTAGCCGAACCGAGGTTCAAACAGCGTTTAAGTATGAAGAACTGCTGTTTTTTAATCATCCAGACCAGTTAAAACAATATCTGCTTAAAGTAAATTTTTATCGTACGAACTTACTTTTAATGAGTTCAGGCAATTTTGGGGGTATGGATCTGGTTAAATTGGCACGTGAGTTGAATATAGGTTGAGCAAGGAATATAATACAAGATTACACACCTAAATTAAAAATATGAATATCATTGGAAAAAACATTAGACAACTGCGCCAAAAAAATGGCTGGAGCCAGGGGGAAGTAGCTAAACGTCTAAATATTTCAATCCCTGCGTTCTCAAAAATTGAAACTGGCATTACAGATATAAACATTTCCAGACTTGCACAGATTGCAAACCTTTTTGAGGTTTCCACCATGGATATCATTTCTAAAGAGGGAGAAAATCCTCAATCACTTAATTTCGAGGAAATAAATAGCTTAAAAGAAAAACTTGCCCAAAGGGAAGAAGAGATCATTAAGCTTCAAAAGAAGGTCATTGATCTTTACGAAGAAATCAGAGAAAAATAGATTTAAAATACTTTACGCATGGTCAGGTGCCGCTTTCCGAAAGTGGCACCTGTTGCCTCGTGGATAGATAGCATTTTATCGTTAAAATCGCCAACCCAGGAAAGTTCCAGCTCATCGTATTGGTTAAGCGGCAACACATACTCTTTAAGTTTAATGAACAGCGCGGACTCCAGTCCGAGTTTCTGATAAGCGGATTTGGTCCCCATTACTATAGCACGCATCCGGTTTACACCTACCCAGCGCCGGTATACAAATTGCAGTTTTTCGATCAGCCCCAGTTTCCCGTTAAATCCTTTGATCATCTGGTTCGCATCTGGAATGATCACAACAAAAGATGCCGGCTCTCCGTTGATATAAGCAAACCAGATTAACTTTTCATCCATTATGGGCTGCATTTTTTTAAAGCTTTCCTCCAGTGTTTCTTTTTTTATAGGAACAAAGTTTTCAAAGTCTTTCCAGGCATCGTTGTAAATCTCCATCAGATCGGCAACGTACTTTGCTGCGTTTTCCTTGGAAAAATGTTCGAAGGTATAGCCTTGTTTATTGGCTACCCAGTTGGCAATTTTGGTAAAACGCTCGGGAAAAGGATTTCTAACCGCCAGGTGATTGGTAATCTGCTCATATTCCGTGTTAAAGCCGTATGCTGTAAAAAAAGTATGGTAATAGGGATGGTGATAGTTCATGCCATAGGAAGGTGGGGTAAAACCTTCAACCAGCAATCCCCAGAATGAATCGTTCTCGCCAAAGTTAATGGGACCGTCCATGGCCTGCATTCCGTTGTCCCTGAGCCAGGATGCGGCGGTATCAAACAATAAAAAGGCGGCTTCTTTACTATTTATACATTCAAAAAAGCCCATCCCACCTGTAGGCTGTTCGTATTGGTAAGCTTTTTTATCATTGATGAAAGCGGCAACCCTGCCCAGGTAATTCCCTTTGTCGTCCTTTAATACCCATCTTACACACTTTCCATGCTCAAAAAAAGGATTTTTTTTGGGGTCAAATATATTCTCGATATCCTGATCAAGGGGGCAGATCCAATTCTTATCATCTTTATATATAAAACGGGCTGTAGCTAAAAAATCTTTCCTGGAACGCTTTCCGGATACGGTAGTTATCTGCATGGTATGCTAATGGAATTAAAATAAAAAGCATCCCTTAAGGATGCTTTATCAATAATTATTTTGACCTGTTAATAGGTGTCGTCGTCATCATCATCATCCGAACCAAAGCTATCAAAGGCGTCCAGATCGTCTAATGGGATATCGAGGTCGTCATCATCATCATCGTAGGACTTTTTGCTTGTTCCTTCGTACGAATCTTCCAGGTCATTATCTGGATCTTCCGCTTGGCTTTTGTTGATTGGTTTTTTTGGAGTTTTCATTACAAAAAATATAATCCGTAAGGGTTTTTATTTGATAATTTAAAATTACTAAAAATCTTTCTAAATCAAAAGAACGATGTTTTTTTAAAATTATTAGCTGATCAAAAGTAAGACAAAAAGAAATTTCACAAAGAATTTTTTAGAAAATATTCTAACCGGATTTTTTTAACCGGGAGGTTTTTAAGACAGGTGTGGGTGGAGGAGGACTAACAGTGCTGGGCACCCGCATGTCCAGAGAAAAGAAAATAAAAAAAATGGTAAAGCTATGAACTTTACCATTTTTTAACACACAAATGAAACCTGAATTGAGATATAGTTTAGGTTAGGTAAAAATATCTTGATCAATCCTATAAGAACGCTTCGCAAACCATTGTTTGCTTTAATATCTATAACAAGTTTAATGCTAATTTTAGAATGATTATTCTAAAATTAGTAAGTGGTATAAATAATTGAGTAAACGGTAATTTATTGGTTTAGCGGTACGAGAATGGCAACGTAGGTGCCCGAAACGCCGTTTTGTCGGATGTCGATCTGTATTGGATTTGCGCCAACCTGATTTAAAAGATTGATGCGTTCTTTTGTTAAGCTCATTCCCTTACTGCTGTGATGACCTTTTTTACTTTTTAGGGAATTATCAATACCAACACCATTGTCAATAATCTGGATCAGTAAATGATCGGGTCCTTTCAGGTCAATTTTGACATCCAGTTTACCACCTTCTTCTTTAGGCATTAGCCCATGCCATATTGCATTTTCTATATACGGCTGCAGGATCATCGATGGGATGAAGGTTTCTTCTTTATCGATTGCATCACTTATCTGTATGGTGTACCGGAATTTTTCTCCGAATCTCTTTTTTTCAAGGCTCAGGTATAACTCCAGGTATTCAATTTCTTCATCCAGACTAATGAAGCTTTTCGTACATATTTCCAGGTTTTTTCTGATCAGCTTTGCAAAACCGGTCAGTATCTTATTTGCGGAATTGGTGTCTTTTGTGTTGATATAATGCTGAATAGAGTTCATTACATTAAAAACAAAATGTGGGTTCATCATGGCCTGTAGCGCACGTTGTTCAAGCATTAAGATCTTGTTCTTTAGGAGCAGCTGCTGCTGCTCTTTATTTTTCTGTCTTCTCGTAACCACCACTGCGGCTTTGTAAAAAGCAAAGCCCGCCAGCAGAAAAATCCCCGTTATGAACCACGCGGTTTGCCAGAAATGACTTTTCAGGGAAAAATTGACCCTGGTAGGTGTACTCCAGGTGCTGTTGTTCGATTTTGCGCTTAACTCAAACGCATAATCTCCTGGTTCAAGTGATGAAAATTCAAGTCTGCGGCTTTTGGTCTCAGTCCAGTTCGCGTCTGCTTTTAAGCGGTACCGGTAGGTAATGTGCTTATTCTGAAAGTCAATTGCGCTGTAAGTGAAAGTGATGTTGTTATTTGATGGGGCAAGTGTATGGGTTGCGACATTCAGCCTTAGCTTTATCTTATTGTTTATGATGGAAGATATCAAGACTTTTGGCGCTTCGTGATTGCTGTTTGCGCTATGGTAAAGGAAGTAAACAAGCCCGTTATTGGTGGCAAAATAGGCGTATCGGTCATCTATGTATAAATTGTTAACGTCATCCGCCAGCATAGGATTCGTATACTCAAAAGATTCTACCGATAGCTGCTTATTAGTTAAAGCGATTCTGTTGATGCCATTATTGGTAATGACCCAGAGGTCATTGTCTTTAACAAATAGTTTTTTACAGATGTTATCCGCAAGTCCATCCTTTTGTGTAATTATTCTGATGATTTTTTTATTTTTCAGCAAAACAAGGCCATAACCGTCGGTGGCTAGTACCATGGTGCCATCACTTAATTCCTGGATATCATTGATTCTCTTTGTGAGCAGGTTATTTCCGTAATAATTGTACAACCTGTTACCTGAAAACGCGGATAAGCCATTGATATTGGAAAACCAGAGGTTTTGTTCCCGGTCATAAAACACACAGTAAGCCCTGTTGTTAAAAAAGTCTACACCGGGTTTGAAGTTTAATGAGGTAAATTCAAATTGATGTGTCCGATCTGGTAATATAGACACGCCTGACGACAAGGCAAGTGCCAGGGTTTGATCTTTGCGTACACTAAAGCTTTTAATGACAAACATATTGTTGTTTGTCTCTTTCAGGTAATCAATGTTTGGCTTGCCATATATGTCGTTCACTTTGCCCAGGCCGTAATCGGAAGCAAAATATATGGTCTGCTTGATGGTGTCGTGAACCAGTTGTTTGATGATGTTATACCTTTTTTTATCAGGCAATTGAATTTTACTTACCTGATAAGTATTCAGGTCCAGTATATTGATCCTTCCTTCATCCAGTCCAAGCCACAGCCTGTTCTTGTTATCTTTTACAACGCTTTTTACCATGTCTGTATTCAGGCCACTATTTTTATCAATGAGATACAGGCGTTCGTCTTTCTGCGGGAGCATGTATACACCACTGTTCGTGGTAAACCACATGTTGTTTTTTGCGTCTTTAATGACCTGACTGCTGGGAATATTCTTTAAGTATGATGTGGTTTTCCCTGAGGGTTCAATATGAAAAACACCAGAGCCGTTGCTAAGCCATATGTCGTCATTTTTGTCCAGAAAGAAATATCCGGGGATATCATTTAAAAGGGATGCATCAATCTTCAGCATCAGATATTGTCTGCTTCCATTTTTGATGTTAATTCCGTTTTTATCCAGATAGGCCAATTTTTTTCCTGGCAGATTGAGCATGGTTTTATAAGATAGCGGCAGGGCGCTATAAGATACGATGGTAAAACTGTTGTTTTTAAAGACGCGTACACATTTATTGCTGAAGGCCCATATCGTCCCGGATTTGTCTTCATGTATAAATGTGCCGGTATACTGGTGCGCCTGGTTGGCAGAAATGTATTTCATCAACGATTTGCCATCCCACATGACCAGGATATTTTTATTGGTGCCAAACCAGATCCTTCCTTTGCTGTCTTCAAAGAACGACACAATAACTGCGTTGAATTTTAGCAGCTTAAGCAGTTCATCGTTATTTTCGTTGTAGATCCTGCCATTTAAAAAATAGCTTAGCTGACCGTTCAGGGCTAAGAACCAGATCTTGCCGCTTTTGTCCTCTTTCAACTGCAATATCTGGTTATCGGGCAAGCCGTCATCTATGGAAAAATTTTCAAATACTTTACCATCAAACCTGCTGACGCCTGCATCGGTCGCTATCCATAGGTAACCTTTAGAATCCTGTAAGGTATAATAGCAATTGTTGCTGGGCAACCCGTTCTTTGTACTAAAATGCTGCAGATAGGTGGTCTGACCATGCCCGGAAAAAGGGAAGATCAGCAAGAAAATAATAGGGGTCAGCCATTTTAAGACCAGATGAAAGGGTTTATTTATCACTGTCAAAACTGGTATACGATTTAATTTTTTCAACAAAATCACTGGCACGTCTTCTCGACACGGCAATTTTCTCTCCATTCTTCAGGATGACTTCCAGCCCATTTCTGGAATTGTATTCCTTCACATAGTTTAGGTTTACAATACTTGATTTATGGATCCTGACAAACTGGTTATCAGGTAATATCTCTTCATATTCTTTTAAAACTTTCGAGACCGTAATCTTGTCTTTGTTTGCCAGGATAAAAACCGAATTGTTACTGTCTGCAGCGATGTGAATGATATCGTCTATATTTACGAGCGTATATCCTTGTCCGTTGGCTAAACTTATCTTTCTTATTTCAGTTCTTTCCGAAAGTTTTGCAGCCAGACTTTGCAGGTTTTCATTTCGGCTTTTATCGTTTTTGCTGAGGGCGATGTGTTTTACGGCTTTATCAACAGCAGCTTTTAATTCATCAATATCGATGGGTTTTAAAAGGTAATCAAGGGCATTAGCTTTAATTGCCTTGAGTGCATATTGATCATAGGCAGTTGTAAAAATGACATGGGCTTTACTCGCTTGCGCATCTGGAATCAGGTCAAAGCCATTTTCTCCAGGCATGGCGATATCCAGGAAAATCAAATCAATGGCATGCTGGGCCAGTAAATTACGTGCTTCAGCTACAGATTTAGCAATTCCCGATATATGTATGCTTTCGCAATTTTCCTGTAAAAGAAAGTATAATGAAGAGCGGGCAAATTCCTCATCGTCTACAATAATAGTATTCAGCACGGCCTTGATTTAATAAGGTGAATTTATTAAAAAAAAAGCATAACACGAGGCTTTTAGTAAATATAGGCCGTCGAAACCATGGATACCCCAGTTTTTGCATTTTTATGCATTGAGTAGCCAGTTGTAAAACTCTTTATATCGGATCGGGAATTATCTGATTTTTGTGAAATTTTCAATCCGTCCAAACCCGTTTTTTTCAACCCTGTAAAAGTGTAGTCTATTTGTTGAATCCTGCACAACGATATCAAACTTTATTTTGTCTGCCTTATTTTTAATTGTCCCTATCAAATAAATTCTGGAACGTCTTCCTTCTATTAATTTGGGAAATTGCCCTTTCCATTCAATATCTCCCTCAACGTTATCAATTTTAAGAATATTGGCTTTCCAACCTTTGTTGGCAATTACTAACTGGATATAATTGCCACTTACATCGCCATCGTTCAGTTTTAGGTTCGGTTGGAAATAAGGTTCAATACTTTTAATTAAATAGTATTTCCCTTTTAAAGGAATACCTTCATTTTTCCCAGGCTTTTCTGTCGGTTCGCGATCTAAGTAAATTGATGGTTCATCAAGTTCGGTAGCGACACCTTTTTTCAGATTATTTTTAGTCAATGAAATTATTGGCCATACCGTTTTATTTCTAAGGTAAAAAGATTCAATTGTTTCCTTGTCAGGATGATACTCAAATGTGTTGTCAAGACTTACTAATGAAAAGGTAATATGGTCACCATTGATCTTTTCGGGTTTTAAATACACCAATACATTATAATCATCTTTATCGTGCAATTCTATAATATCGTTGGTGCTTAGCCCCTTAATTTTCTGATCAAATTCTATAACTGTTTTCTCCTGAGCTTCGTTTAATTCTACCACTCTCAAATAATTCGAGTACCACAACGAGGTGTAGCTAGCCACAGTAAAACAAAGCGCAATAAGAGGAACCAACAGAAAATAGTAATTGCCTTTAATTCCAGTCCTTTTTTCTCTGATCACCGAAGTGTTAGACCACTTGTCGTGCCATCCGGTATAATTGAAAACAAAGGATATTGCGTCGAAAGGGACAAATCTGCAAACTGTTCGATAAATTGCTGTTTTAGGTCTTAAAATACCCTCATCGCCGATTACCTTGGTCTCTGATAAAAGTTTAGCTGGCGAATTTTGAAAAATAGCTTCAAAAAACACATAGTAGATCAACCTAAAAAAGCCGAATATCACCAAAACTAACCCCTGCGCTCCAAGCATCGATGCTATGCTTTCTAAAACAGACCTTAATTCCTGTGTTTTTATCAAAAACTTAAATAGGCTTGAAAATATAAGTATGGTTACCAGTAAATCAATAAATAGGTGAAAAATACGCTGTGTAGAAGAAGCGGCGATATATATATCCGATACAGCATCTTTATATTCTGCTCTTTGTATATCTGGTTCCCTTGATTTGTTTAAATCCAGAAGCACCCGATAGGAGAAATATATCCAACCGAGATCCATAATTGAGTAAAGTGAAAAAGTCCACCACGAAAAATGCGCTTCAGGTTTGCCAATACTTAAACATAGGGATAGGAAGAAAACAAGTATTTCTATTGTTTTGGATGAAAGGATTATTGCTAATAAAAATCTGATGAGCCGCATTTCATTACCACGAGTAAAATAAAAAAGCAAGCCGCCAATTAAAAGTAATATATTGAATGCAAAGTTAATGTGCCTGTTAGAAACACTTGATATATCTGCTGTTAAAAAATCAAGGTTAAAAGGTTTTAATAAATCATAGATTCTCCAGAAGTACATAGGCAACTGAGGAAACACATAAGATAGGATACCGCAAAGAGAAATGACGGCGATTAAGAACGTTATTTTTTTCATAAATAGAAGTTTATTCGACTTGTAAGGTAGATGCTTTTCTTTTAAAAAGAAAGCAAACTGGCAGCTTTTCTATTTATGTCAGATTAGGAATACCAACGATACGCCTAACATAAATTCTTATAACCAGGAAATAGATCGGTATTTGAACATCTTTTAATAATTGATCACCTGTTCTTCAAGGTGGTCCGGTAGATCACGGTAATTGTATTGTTGTCCCCGTAGCTGAGGCTCAAAACCGGCTTCCCTGATGGCGTCCTGAATACCCTTCGCCGTAAAACGATGCGGTGCACCGGCAGCAGATACCACATTTTCCTCAATCATGATAGAACCAAAATCGTTGGCACCGGCGTGCAAACAGAGTTCAGCAGTATTCTTTCCTACAGTAAGCCATGAGGCCTGAATGTTTTTAACATTTGGCAGCATGATGCGGCTCAAAGCCAGCATCCGGATGTATTCATCACCGGAAACATTATTGCTGATCCCTCTCAAACGTTTCAGTAAAGTACCGTCATCCTGGAAAGGCCATGGAATAAAGGCCAGGAAGCCTTTGGCATCCGCCGGTTTTTCACTTTGCACTTCTCTGATCCAGACCAGATGTTCGAAACGCTCGTCTATGGTTTCCACATGGCCGAACATCATGGTCGCAGAGGTGGTAATGTTCAGCTGATGTGCTGCTCTCATGACGTCCAGCCATTCCTGCCCACCACATTTGCCTTTAGATATCAGTCGTCTAACCCTGTCGTTCAAAATCTCTGCACCGGCACCAGGCAATGAATCCATACCTGCAGCTTTTAATGCGGTTAATACCTCAGTGTGAGAAAGGCCTTCCAGTTTTGCCACATGTGCAATTTCAGGTGGACCCAGTGCGTGGAGTTTTAAGTCTGGGTACAGTTCTTTCAGTTGCTTAAACAAATCTGCATAGAACTTCAAACCCAGGTCGGGATGGTGGCCGCCCTGTAAAAGCAGCTGATCGCCACCTAATCTGAATGTTTCCTCTATTTTTTTCTTATAGGTTTCTATATCTGTGATATAGCTTTCCTCATGACCTGGCCTCCTGAAAAAATTGCAGAATTTGCAGTTGGCAATACATACATTGGTTGTATTTACATTCCGGTCTATCTGCCAGGTTACTTTACCACCCGGCACCTGTTTCTTTCTCAATGCGTTGGCTACATAGGCCAGTTCGGCAGTTGCGGCATGATGGTATAAAAAAACACCTTCTTCTTTTGTCAAAAAATCGAAATGCAGGGCCCTGTGTAGTAAGTCGGCAGTATTCATCCTACAAACTTAGATAAAATTGCTCCGGAGCGCAAATTTATCAATCTGTTGGCTGTCATAAAACAACAAAGTCGCGAGCCGAAATGTTCCCTAAGTTGTTTTTAGGGATACATTTGTTTAATTATATATCTGTATAAAATATTTTTAAAGATGTTCATGAATGCTAACACAGATTTCTCTAAGTTTGGCGCAATTATTATTTAATATATGGTAGATTTTAACCGTTTTACGTTAGCCAACGGATTACGTGTACTGGTACACG